>JAJRWG010000135.1 GCA_024276895.1 Bacteroidota bacterium | reverse complement strand
CAGGTAAACCTCTGGCGAAAAGACCAGCTTCTTAAAATCCAGGTAATTAACCGCAAAATGGATCTGCTCTTTTCCGCCGTAAATCACGCAAGGGATTTTTCCCTCCCTCCGTACTTTTTTCGCATCTTTTTCCCTACGTGCGCCCGAAGCGCACCGCTCAATGATACTTTTTTCATGGTTGAATGATTAAATAAATATTAATGTTTAGATAAGTCGAACAGCGAACTGATGGATTCGTAATTCTGAACCCTGCGGATAACTTCCGCCAGCAAATTCGCCGTTGATAAAACTGTAATTTTATCGGAACTCTGTTTCAAAGGGATGGTATCGGTGACCACCACTTCGGTAAACGATGATTTCGCAATGTTTTCGTAGGCTTTTTCCGAGAAAATGGGATGGGTACAAAAAGCGCGTACACTGTTTGCCCCCTTGTACATGATCAGGTTTGCCGCTTTCGAGATGGTTCCTGCCGTGTCGATAATATCGTCAACCAGCACCACATCTTTCCCCGACACATCGCCAATCAACTCCATCTGTTCAATCACGTTGGGCTTTGCCCTTTGCTTGTAACAGATGACAAAACCCGTGTTGAGGGCTTTTGCATAACTGGCTGCACGCCGTGTGCCCCCGGTGTCGGGCGATGCCATCATCAGGTTGGGCAACTCCATGTTTTTTAAATAGGGGACAAAAATATTCGAAGCATACAGATTGTCAACCGGTACATCGAAAAAACCCTGAATCTGGTCGGCATGCAGGTCAAGGGTGATGATCCGTTGTACCCCTGCAGCAATCAGCAGATTGGCAATCATTTTTGAAGCGATGGAAACCCGCGGTTTGTCTTTGCGGTCTTGCCTGCCATAGCCGAAATAGGGGATTACGGCGATAATTTTCCGGGCTGAAGCACGCTTTGCTGCATCAACCATCATTAGCAATTCCAAAAGGTTATCGGCAGGCGGGATCGTTGACTGGACGATAAAAACGTCCCTGCCCCTGATGTTTTCTTCAAACGAAGGCTGGAATTCACCGTCAGAAAAACTGGTAACGATTGATTTTCCAAGGTTAATTCCATAATTCTCAGCAATCTTTTCAGCCAGGTAACGGCTTGATCGTCCGGAGAAAATGCTGACGTAAGTTCCTGATGCCATAGTCGTTTGCGTAAACCCTTTAAAAACTGCGGCAAAAGTAGTATTAAAATGCTATCATACAAAATAATCCGGGCCGAAAACCATAAAATTTGCACGGCAGTTTGAAAAAGCTGGCGAAAAAAGATTTAATTTTGCACTCCTTTTTAGCCCGAGTGGCGGAATTGGTAGACGCGCTGGTCTCAAAAACCAGTTCCTTCCAGGGAGTGCCGGTTCGACCCCGGCCTCGGGTACAGCCTTAAAAGCCTGCGTCCCTTTGCGCAGGCTTTTTTGTATTTTTGCGACTCAATTTTCGCGACCATGAACAGCCCCAAACCAAGGTTTTTTATCTATTTACCCATCGCCTTTGCTGCAATACTTGTTGCCGGCATGATGCTGGGCAGCCTGATGAACAACAACCAGCCGGCGGGTAAATCCCTGCTCCCGCTGGGAAACAACAATTACAGCAAAGTTGATGACATCCTCGATTACATCGTGCGCAACTACGTGGACACGGTGAACAAATCGGAACTGGAAACCGATGCCATCAGGCACATGCTCGAGGACCTCGACCCACATTCTTCCTACATCACTGCCGCCGAGTTTCACGAGGTAAACGACCCGCTGATGGGCAGTTTCGAGGGCATCGGCATTTCGTTCAGAATTGAAAAAGACAGCATCACGGTCATCAACACCATCCCCGGGGGACCGTCGGAAAAAGTGGGACTGATGGCCGGCGACAGGATTGTCAGGATCGACGATTCGCTGGTGGCCGGCACCGGTATCACCAACAACGTCGCCATCAAAAAACTCAAAGGGAAAAAAGGGACCAAAGTAAAAGTTTCCATCTTCAGGAGGGGCATCCCCAACCTGATCGATTTTACGATCACCCGCGACGTGATCCCCACTTTCAGCCTCGACGTGGCTTACATGGTGGAAGACGGCATCGGCTACATCAAGCTCAATAAATTCTCAGCCACTACCTATGACGAGTTTGACCGGGCAGCCAAGCGGCTGAACAAGGAAGGAATGACCAAGCTCATCCTCGACCTGAGGGGAAACCCCGGAGGTTTTCTGAACACCGCCATCGACATTGCCGACGAGTTTCTGCCGGGAGGTAAGCTCATTGTTTACACCGAAGGGAAAAGCCGTCCGCGAAGCTTTGCCTTTGCCACGAAAAAAGGCCGTCTGCAAACCGAAGACCTGGTGGTGCTGATTGACGAAGGCTCGGCATCGGCCAGCGAGATCATTGCCGGGGCTGTTCAGGACAACGACCGGGGAACCATCATCGGCAGACGCTCCTTTGGCAAAGGACTGGTGCAGGAACAGATGGAGTTTCCCGACGGCTCGGCGCTGCGTCTGACCATCGCGCGTTACTACACGCCCACCGGCCGCTGCATTCAGAAACCTTACGAAAAAGAGAATTTCGAGGATTACGTAACCGAGGCCTACCACCGCTACACCAACGGCGAACTGCAAAGCCCCGACAGCATCACTTTCAACGATTCGCTGAAGTACACCACCCCCGGCGGCAAAACCGTTTACGGCGGCGGCGGCATCATGCCCGACATTTACGTGCCGTTGATTACCGACACCCTCCACACTTTTTACAATGTGCTGGCCAACAGGGGGCTCATTTTCCAGTTCGCCTTCAATTACACCGATGCGCACCGGAAGCAACTGAATGCCTTTAAAGACTTTGAAAGCTTCAACAAGGGCTTCAGGATGACGGATGAAGAATACGGTGAACTGGTGTCTTTTGCCAAAGACAAAGGCATCGAATCCACAGCTGAAAAGATCAGCGTTTCCAAACAAAAGATCAAAATCCTGTTCAAGGCTTACATCGGCAGAAACGTGCTGGAAGAAAAAGGGTTTTACCCCATTTACCACCAGATTGACACGACTTTCAAACATGCGGTTTACGAGTTGGAACAAATGTGATTCACAGCTGTGATCTGCTTAGCCGGTCCTGGCTTATCAGATCGAAAGACTTGATTTACAAACCCCTCCCCGCATCGCGGAACTCTTCTTGAAAAAAGAGATTTCCACCCTTCGCAGGTAGAATGCCTTGATAAAAATAAACCGGTGGGTGAAACCATCGGTTCTACGGATTTATTCTACGGTAACCGATTTCGCCAGGTTCCGGGGCTGGTCAACGTTGCAACCGCGAATAATGGCCATGTAGTAGGCCAGCTTCTGTAATGGAATGGTTGCCAGGATGGGTACCAGCATTTCCTCGGTTTCCGGAATTTCAATGACGTAATCGGCAAGATTCCTGACGGTTTTGTCGTCTTCGGTTACAATGGCAATGACTTTGCCTTCGCGTGCCTTGACTTCCTGAAT
>JAJRWG010000134.1 GCA_024276895.1 Bacteroidota bacterium | reverse complement strand
TCGCTCAGCCACACCCGGGTCGGCAGACGAACTGGCAATGGCAAGCCAGCCGTTGCCAATGTGGACGGTAAAATAGGCCATGAGCATGACAAAAATCATCGGTACCGAGATCAGGCGCGTGCCGATGCCGAGTATCAGCAGAACGACACCAACAATTTCGGTGGTTGCCGCCATGTAAGCATTCAAAGCGGGAAAGGGCAGGCCGAGACCCCAGTCGGGGTTGCCAAACCAGGCAATGGTGGCTTCCATATTGCTCCACTTTTCCATTGCCGGGCCGTAAAAAGCGTAGGCCAGTAACAACCGCATTCCCAAAAGGGAAATATCCCTTCCCACACCCATTTTATCATTTATCCTGTCACAAATATTTAATATTCTAGATTTCATTTTTTTAATTTTTGGGCATAAAAAAGGCTGTCAGTTCATTCTTCCAACGCAGTTGTTTACAGATAAACAACCCTATGGAATCGTACCGACAGCCCTTTCCGTACCCGATTAAACAATCAAGGTAAACAATCTTAATTTAAGCTACTCCGCATTTGCCTTCACCACATTTTCCTTCCATGGTTTTGGCTTTTTTGGAAGTTGATTTTTCGGTTGAAGATTTCTCGGTAGAAGATTTTTCGGTTTTTGACATACCTTCACCACATTTGCCTTCGCCACATTTTCCTTCCATGGTTTTGCCTTTGGCTTCGGTCTTCTTTTCGGCTTTGGATTCACCTGTACCGCATTTGCCGGCGCCACATTTGCCTTCGCCGCATTTTCCTTCACCGCATTTGCCTTCAGTTGTTTTCCCTTTGGCCTGGGTTGATTTCTCTTTGGCTTCGGTCTTCTTTTCAGATTTCTCAGTACCTTCTCCGCATTTACCGTCATTAATATTAAGGTGTACAATAGCATTGACCATCACGGTTCCCTGCTCAACACTCAGGAAGTTTTCCTGGTTGGTAAGCGTATTTGCAGTGGATGACTGAACGGCAAACATGACAAGTGCAAAAGCTATTAAAGCTCCGCTGAGCGTACTGATTTTTTTCATTCCTTTTTTCATGATTAAATTTATTAAGTGATTAAAATTAGTTTCGGCATTTAGTCGCACGCAGAAACAATTCCTTACAAAGGAACGAAAATAAATGGTTTATATTGTTAATGCTTTTGAATATAACCGGTTTTTGTTTAATTTTAGGCCTTGATTTCCGGGTGAATCTCCGGATAATTGCTTGTATATTTTCATCCATCATCAAAATTTTGAATCATGCCATACGATTTGCTCACTTATTTTGAAAAGCGATTTAACCGGCCTGAAAAGCAGACCAAAGGGAGCGTTCCGTTTATTACTATTTCACGCGAAACCGGCTGCGGGGCCAATGAACTTGCCCTTCAAATCATCCGGGCATTAAAACGCAGGGGGATTGAATGGAAGTACATCAATAAAGAAGTGCTGGAGGAGTCGGCTAAGAAGCTTAAGCTGGAAGAATCGAAAATCGAGTATGTTTTCAACACCGAAGAAAAAACACACATTGATGAAATACTTTTTGCCTTGTCGAACAAACATTACAAGAGCGACAGGATGGTGCGAAAAACGATTTCCGGTGTACTGAGGCATTTCGCGCTGGAAGGGAATATGATCATTGTCGGGCGTGCAGGCGTGGCCACCACCAGCGATCTGCCGGGCGGATTACATATCCGGCTGACGGCACCTTTTGCATGGCGCGTGAATGCAATGAAAAAACGCAAAACCACTGCGGGCAGGGATGTGGCTGCATATGTTAGAAAACAGGATGACCATAAAAGAAAGCTCATTGAAGTTTTCAGCGGGAAAAAGATTGAAGACGTGCAGCTTGATCTCAGCTTTAATTGCGCCCGTTTTTCCAAGGTACAGATTGCCAGTTTGGTCGTGGCCGCGATGGCCTTCAGGAAAATGATCCCTCCTGAAAAATAAAAGCAGGGAAAATATACAGCTTACTCCTTTTTCAAATATTTCAGCGCCGGCCGGCTTCAGCCGGTTTCTTCCATTTGTTTCCGGTAAATCCTGCTGGATACCCCAATACTCATTTCGTAAAGCCCGACCAGAGGCAAGACAACCAATATCTGACTAAACATATCGGGCGGAGTAATAATGGCGGAAAGGATGAGCAATATAACAAACATGTACTTGCGGTTCTTTTTCATAAAATCAGGTGTGAGCACACCTATTTTAGTAAGGAAGTAAACCAGGATTGGCAATTCGAAAACAATACCTACGGCAAAGGTGACCGAAACTACTGTGCTGATGTAGGAACTGAGCGAAATCTGATTTGTAACACTTTCACTCACCTGGTAGGTTCCCAGAAAGTTTACGGTAAGCGGTACGATCAGGTAATAGCTGAACAGGATGCCACACAAAAAAAGAAAAGTGCTGACAAACAATCCTCCCCTGGAGTATTTCCTTTCGTTTTCGAGCATGGCCGGTTGCACAAAACGCCAGATTTCCCAGAGCACGTACGGAAAGGCAAAAATAAATCCGGCCACAATGGAAATGTACATGTGTGTCAGAAACTGTCCTGACATTTTTATGTTGATGATCTGAAGTTTCATGTCGTCGATGCAAAGGGCATTCAGCGACAACCATTCCGCCACTTTGCACAAAGCACGATTTGTAATAAAATCGGAGGAACTGGGTGCCAGGATGACGTAATCGAAAATAAAATGACGGTTTAAAAAAGCAACGATTGCCAGTATGACAATAGCAATCAACGACCTGACGATGTGCATACGCAATTCGTCCAGGTGATCCCAGAATGTCATGACTTTTTCTTCGCCATGTTTTTGACTTTTTGTTGATTGTTCCTCCATAGACATTAAGAAAAGCCAAAAATAGAAAAAAGCCCCTTACACCGGCGGGGCTTTTAACAGAATGATTCCCGGCTGCCATGGCACTTCATCACTGGTACAGGATGAACAGGCTGCCGTGATTTAAATCAGGTGCATGCTTTGCGAATCAGGTAAAAATAATTTGAACCCGTTCGCCGGCACACATTTCGTACAGGTCACCCACAGTTATGATGCCTGACACATCTTCCCAAAGGTCTTCTTTGGTGAGCTTAAACATATCGGCTGCCAGTTTACAGGCATAAATTTCACCGCCACCGGCAACAATCAATTCCAGGAATTCGCTTACCGGAGGCATATCCAGCGCATCCATTTGTTTGCGCATCATTGAAGAAACGCCGGCCTCAACACCGGGCAGTGCACCCAACAAAGTGGGGAAAGGCAATCCGCCGGGCATTCGCATGGCAGGGTTTCCCACGGTGGCCGTATGCAGTTTATCCATTTTGCTCCTGGTGATGGCATCCAGTCCAAAGAAAGTGAAAAACAATTTGGTTTCGATACCTTCCATAACTGCACCATTTGCCATAACAAGTGCCGCATACACATCTTCGAGGTTTCCCTTCGAGCAGATCAGCATGACTTTTTTCAAAGGCAATTCTTTAACTTTTTCCATAATTAACAGGTTTAAGGTTTGAAAATCAGATGCATGAAGTCGGCTTGGGAACGCCGGCTATTTTTGTTGCTTTTTTAAGCGGTGCACCGGGAAACATTTTGTAAAATTGTTTGGCATCTACAATGCCCGATTTCCCAATTGCACGAATCGTCAGGGAATCACCTACCGCAACCTTGTTGCGAATCCAGTCGATCAGCTCGAAATGCTGGTCAGTCAGTTCAACTCCTTCTTCTGCCGCAATACCCGCAGCAATTTCTTTGTTCCATTGTGAAGCGTCTGTCATGTAACCTTCTTCGTTTACATCTACATTCACTCCTGCTATTGTTTTTATTGCCATAACTCAAATAATTTAAAATTGATTAAATAAAGTTTATTGTTCTGTAATTCTCAAGTTTAATATTTCTCCAGATTTGCCCGCTTCCCGGTTTCCCTCGCAATATTTTTAAGGAAGGTAATCATAAATCCGAGTCCGCGACGCATTTCTTTCGAGTTCATTGCCATCATTGCTTTGAACAAAGAGTATTCGGGCACGCCCCGAACATCAATACTCTTGTAAACAATCAATCCACTGTTCATGGCTTTGAGCATTTCAGGCTGTGTAAGGTTTTTCACTGTTTCCAGTATGGTAACTGCGTTATCAGCCAGGTCCCTGACATCATCAATTTCGAAATAATTGACGATGTTGTCCAGTATCTTGAATCCTTCGCGGATGAAGTCGATATAGCCTTTTTGCTCCATGTCGCTCATCATTTTAATACCGTCCAGTCCCATTTGATGGAGGATGGGCGAAATGTCTTTGAGCAAGTCGTTGGTGCTTTCCATCATTTCGAACATTTCGTTGATGGTGTCAATGTTACGGATGAATTTGAGCAAGAGCATTTTTACTGCCTCGCCATCCAGTTCAACGCCGGCATTGTCCAGTTCAGTTACAGCCGAGGAAAAAACATCGTTACCAATGACGGATAAATCTTTTGTCAGGTCTTCGACCGACTGCCGTGTTTCGCGTTGAGCCATGACTTCCTCAAGCACAATGTCGAGCTTCCGGTTGATGTCGTTTATCTGTTCCTGTATTTTCGTGTTGTCCATTTTTATTTCCTTTAAAATTGTGAATTTGAAAAGACCTTTTTAAAGGATCTAAAGTTTCTTTCCGGCCATTTGCATTTCCGAATCAATGGGCATTTCTTTACCTTTTAAAAGGATGTGCCAGTACATCCAGCGGAAAAGCAGTTTTCCGTAATGGTTCATTCTCGAAACTTTCAGCAGGCCGAAGGGGCCGACACCCGGAAAGGGGAAGGACCCCGGCAGGGGTTCGGTGTCGTAGTTAAAATCAATCAGGGTGCCTTTGCCGTAACCAGTCTCAATGTAACAGTTGGCGTGGCCGTCGAAACTTGCGGTGAACGGACGTCCTTCGATGGCACACATGAGGTTCTCTTCCAGAATTTCGGAGGAAAAGTGTGCTACCGAACCGGCTTTTGAAGTGGGGATGTTGGAGGCATCGCCGATGACAAAGATATTTTCGTAATCTTTTTGCTGAAGTGTGTGCTTGTCGGTGGGCACAAAATTCATGTCGTCGCCCAATCCGCTGCGTGCAATCATGTCGTCACCCATATTTGTCGGGATGGAAACAAGACAGTCGAAAGGCACTTCGGTACCACCGTAATCCACGATTTTTTTCTCGTCGTTGTTCACCTCCATGATGTTGAAGTCGGGAATAATTTCGATGTTTTTCTGGTCGAGCAAATCTCCCAGCATTTTTGTTGCCCGTGGTTTTGTGAATGCACCCGACATGGGGGTAACGTAAATAATTTTCACTTTGTCGCGCATGCCTCTTTCGGTAAAGAAAGCATCGGCGAAGAAAACAAATTCCAGCGGAGCTACCGGACATTTGTAGGGCAGTTCGGCGATATTCACTACCAGGTTACCACCTTTCCAGGTTTTAAAGTAGCTGGCAAGTGCCGTTGCCCCCTCGATGGTGTAAAAGTCGAAAATGTCTTTGTACCAGAGCTTGTCCTTGAGCCCGTCGACTTCTTCGGGAGCTGTTCGCGTACCGGTGGCAATGATCAGGTAATCGTACTTCAGCACAGTACCTCCGTCAAGCAAAACCTGATTTTCTTTCGGAAGGATTTTGTCAATCTTTGAAAAGATGACATTTACACCTACGGGGAAAAAATCGCTTTTGGGCTTGATGACATCCTTTTTGGTGTACATGCCAAAGGGAATGAACAAAAAGCCGGGTTGGTAGTAATGCGTTTTATACTGGTCAACAATGGTGATGTCCCATTCGTCGCGCTCCAGGTTGTTGCGCATTTTATTGGCCATCATGGTGCCGGCAGTTCCGGCTCCTAATATCAGCAGCTTTTTCATGTATTATGTTTTTTTGGTTTGTTAAAAATTATTTGTTAATAAATTTTCGCAAAAATACATATGTTTGTTTTTCCATATGACATTTCTCATAACTTTTTTACCTTTGTACGCTAATTTATAATGAAGACAATTAACGACATAATAGATTGCAAAAATTGCGTTTACCGTAACTTGCTTTACGACAAACTGTCAGACGAGGAATACGGACAGGTGAACAATGCAAGGACCGAATATGTATTTAAGCGGGGCGAAGTCATCAGGCGCGAAGGCGAAGCCATTAATTCTTTTCTTTACCTGCGCAAAGGCCTGGTAAAGTTGTACAAGACTGATCATCAGGGTAAAGACCACATCATCAGCGTCAACAAACCGGGCGACTTCATCAACCTGCTCAGCATCTTTTCCAATTCAAATTATAAATATTCCATTTCGGCACTTGAAGAAACCCATGTTTGCGAGGTGGAGTTGTCTGTGCTGAAAAGCCTTGTTTCAACCAATGGCGCTTTTGCTTTGAAAGTGCTCAACCGCATCAGCCATATTTCAGACGAAGTCATTGAAAACAATTTTGAGATCAACAAAAAGCAGGTCAAGGGCAGGATTGCACACATTCTTCTTTTACTTGCTGATAAAATCTACCACAACCACACTTTCAGAATGCCCATCACCCGAAGGGAGGTTGGCGAATTGATTTCGATGACCACGGAAAATACCATCCGCACTTTTTCTGAATTCCGGAAAGACGGCATCATTTCAATGGAAGGCAAGGTTATTACCATCCTCGACCACGAGCGTCTGGAGAACGTTTGCCGTACGGGTTAAACCCTGACAACCTACTGCCACAGACCGGACTTTCCCCTCTTATCCCGAAACGTCGTTTCGTGAAGTTTCTTAATTTTGTGAAGGATTTCAAAATACCTCTGCCATGAAAAAACTTACGCTCATCATTCTGTTTAATTTCGGATTGCTTACCTTCCTTGGTGCACAGGAATGGAAAACCTACCCCTACCACCCGGAAGGCAGTGTGATCTATTTCCCGGCAGACGAGGGGCACCATCCGGAAGAACCCTCCGAATGGTGGTACACCGTGGCACACGTCACGGGTGAAACAACCGGTACCGAGTACGCTTTTATGATGACCTTTTTTGCTTACCCTTACGGTGCTTTCGACGGCTTCCGCATTTTCAACCTGTCAAACGAGGACGAAGGTATTTTTTATGCGGAAACCCTGCCCGTTTTTTACAGTGTCCTGGCCCAGGATTCACTAAATATCGTTGCCCAGCCCACACTGGGGCCCCAGGAAATACTGGTGAACAAAACCAACCCCATTGACGGCAGCATCCTGCCGTTTCAGTATATCCTGAAGGCCGAGCAGCAAAACGGTGCCATCGATGTCGTACTGGATGCTTTCAAGCCCCCGCTCATCATCGGCGACTCAGGCCTGCTCAACCAGGGTATCGAGAATTATACTTACTACTACTCCCAAACTGGACTGAATGTAACCGGCGAGATCACTTTCGATACCATTACGGAAAGTGTTACCGGACTGGCCTGGCTCGACAGGCAGTATGGCAGTTTCAACCCCAGCACCGATGAAAAATATGAGTGGTTTAGTATTCAACTGACCAATGGTATGGATTTTAACATTTACAACATTTTCACAAATGACAACCGGATACCCGATACCTCTACCTATAAAATCTGCGCCATTTATTTTGACGAAAACAACGACACAACGGTTTCCAGCTATTCACTGGAAAGGCTTGCGTACGCATTTACACCCGACAAGGTTCAGTGCTATTCGCAGAAATGGCGGTTTCAATGGAACAATATCGACCTGACAATTACCGCAGTGAACTCCGAAAATGAGGTTACATTGCCTTTTCGTTTTTACGAAGGCAGTACCACCATCACTGTGACAATCGACGGGGCTGAAGTAAGCGGTCTGGGATTTGCGGAACTCCTGCACTCCTATAAAATCCCCGTTTTGCTGTTTGAAAATCCGGACACAGCTGCCATCTGGGACAAAACAGGGAACACCGTCCGGTGGCAGGTACTCAATCCCGATGACGGCAACCCGCTTTACTACGACCTCGCTTACTCCACCGACGGGGGAAACTCGTTTACCGGTATTGCCACGGACATTACGGAAACATCTTTCCTTTGGGATTACAGCAACATTCCCGACAGCACTTACTGCTACTTCAGGCTGATGGGCTACTCCATCGACAAAACCCTGGCCGACACAATTTTTTCGGATTCCGTTTTCATCGACATCAACACGGGTATTGGCGAACATTCCGGCCTGCCGGCCGTGACGGTTTACCCCAACCCGAGTTCGGGCATGGTGAATATCGTCGCCGAAGCCATCAGCCTTGTGGAGGTCAGCAACCTCAGCGGACAGCTTGTTTATTCTAAAACTTTTGACTTTTCGCAAGCTGCCGCAAACAGGGTTACGGTGCAATTGACAAACCAGCCCAAGGGGATTTACATCGTCAGGACTGTTTCGGGAGGCAAAAGTGTTTACAGCAAACTAGTGTTAAGTCATTTGTGAAACGACGCATTCTAATTTTATTTACAATCATAATTTGTAAGTACAAATTTCTAATTGATCTAATTGCCCTAAACAAATCCCAAAGCTCAATTTCTAAACTTAAATCACAAGCATTGAACATTTTGGATTTAGAAATTATTATTTATTTAGAGCAATTAGTTATTAGATAATCAGGTCAACTTTTATTCAGTATTGTTTCACAAATACCGACTTTATATACTTGACTTGACACTGGTGCTTGGTGCGCCGTAGCCCAAACGGAAACATTGACGGTAAAGACGTGAAAAGTTTTCTACTTTTACCGCCACGATGAAAAAATTCTGGCAAAAACTCAAATTACGGTGGGGCATTGAAAGCGACCTGCAAGTGGCAATTATCCTGCTTGTTTTTACACTCACCGGTTTTTCATTCCTGTACATTCAGCCCTGGATTGACCGTTTGCTTGGCATGGGACCCGATGCCCCGTTCTGGAAAAAAGCCCTCGTTTTTGTCATCGTACTGCTGCCTCTTTACAATATTCTTCTGATCGTTTGGGGAAGTACTTTCGGCCAGTACCGTTTTTTCAAAAACTTCGTGATCAAATTCCTTAGCAGGTTACTCCCGCGGAAAAAGAAGTAGGCGCCAACAACGGAACCAGGGTCATTTTCAGAAAAGAAAATGATTCTTTGTCAGCAACCCCCTTCGGCAACAGCCGCTTTCTTTTTTCTCCTGACGGTGATACTTGTTTTTGCCCGGGCTGCATTTGCACTGCTGTTTTCGGGTGCGGATGGCATCTCGGCAAAATTGTAGTCCGCTTTTCCCGGCAAATACGAATCATCGTTTTTGGCCGATGCCAGGTCGTTTTTCCGCTTTTTGTAATAATCGTAACCACCCAACAGTATTTTCACATTTTCAAAACCCAATTGGCGGAGCACCATCCACGGGCCGTTGGCATCCAGTTGGCTGTCGGCAAAAACAACAACGCTTACGCCGTCATTTTTCAATTGTTCAAGGCGTTCGATATTCTCTTCGTTGAGTAATTCCACGGCAGAAATATTTTCGGCACGGGGGATGCTTCCCCTCCCGTATTCGAATGCATTCCGCAAGTCGATAAGTAAAACCGTATCGGCATGGCCACTGAGCATACCGGCCAGTTGGTAGGGGTAAAAGAATCCTTCGTCAAGGCTAACCATCTTTATGGTTTCAGCGGGTGTAAGCGCATATTTTAACCTCGGATTTGTCATGGTGATCAGGCCAACCACAATCACAAGGGCAAAAAGGACGAGTGCGATTGCCGTACGTTTCGGATTTAATTCGTGAACATGCATAGTCTTTTTCTTTTAATTTCTGAACTGAAGCTGTTTTAACATCCTCCCTCGGCAACGGCGGCTTTCTTTTTCCTTTTCACCACCACGCCGGATTTTTGCACACCGGCATTCGCATCAGGCTTAGCACCGCTGAAGTACAGGCATGCACCTTTTCGCAGATTGTACTTTTCAAATTCGGCTTCCGGTGCGGTTTCATCGGGTTTCACCGGACGGATCATGGTTTCAACCCAGTGGTTGAGGCCGCCTTTCATCACATAAATGTTGTCGTAGCCCATCCGCCGGGCGATGACCCAGGCCTGGTCGGCTTTGATATCGTCGTTGGAAAAGAAAACGGCGTTCATGCCGTCAACACCCAGGTAATCCTGATAATGTTCGATGATGATGCTGTCCAGCGGAATGTTGACGGCCCCCGGCAATGTGAAGGACTCGTATTCCTCAGTCGGTCTGACGTCAATCAATTCGATGGTCGGGTCTTTTTCAATGATCATTCTGGCCACCTGGTCGGTGGTGGCGTAGCGTGTGGGCTGGACAATGTCCCACATCAGTTCTTCGGGTCCGGTGCCCTGCTCATTGTTTCTTTCCGGAAGGACAAACAAACCACCAGCCAGCGCCAACAGCAGGATTGTCAGATAAATATAGTTCCTGTTCATCGTTATTCGAATTTATAGTGTTTGATTGTTTTCCGTACTTTTTTCTCAATCAGCCAGGTGCCCCAGAATGCCACGAGCCCCATCACAACCATGATGAATGTAAACAGTTCGTTGGAGATGCCCAGCACTTCGCTGATGGTGACACTGCCGAGGTTGTCGCTGTAATAAAAATCACTGATCCAGGGAAAGGCCTCCGAAAAGAGGAAAATACCGAGGAACAACCCGCCGGTAAATACCATGGCATCGATTTTGCCGATGGCGATGGCCGTGTAGCTGGTGCCCGGGCAAAACCCGCCGAGCACAAAACCAAGTCCCATAATAACCGAGCCCAGCACCATTGAAGACAGGTAAGTCGGCAATACATAAACCAAATCCATTTCAATCCAGCCCATATAATCGAAATAAAGCAGCCCGATCATGGCCACCAGGACGGCGGTCAGGAAAACGCGTAAAACAACAAAATTGTAGCCGTAAAAAACGCCGGCAATATTGCGCGAAGAAGAAAATCCGGATGCCTCCAGGATAAACCCGAAAGCGATGCCCAGGAGCAGTGCGATCACAAAGTCCCATTCACCTGTTATTATACCTTGCGGAATTAATGGTCCCATAATTTTAGCCCTTTTTTAAATCCATAATTTTTTGAAGAAATAAGCCAGCACGTATCCGGTTCCGAAAAGCAGCATCATCACCAAAAAGCCGCCAAAGGAAAAAGAAGCCGTTCCACTGAGTGCTGCACCGCTTGAGCAACCGCGGCCAAACTGGCTTCCGATGCCAAACAGTATGCCCCCGATGCCTGCGGCCCACAAACGGGTTTTCCCGCTGATTTTGGGAGAGTATTCGATGCGTAACTTTTTCAGCCGGCCGTACAAAGCACCCGACAGCAGGCCGCCCAGGAAAATACCCAGCGATTCGAAAACCAGCCAGTTGAACATGGGTGAATGGTTGTCGGAAATAAATTTGTGGTAGTACACGTTGTGTTCGGCGTGCATGGGCGAGATGTTATCCACAGTGGTTACGACCGCACTTTTCACCGCCCCGCTGGCGCCCAGTCCGCGCCCCGTGATGTACATGGTGAGCAACAGCAACAGCCCGAGCAGTACCCCGCCAAAATAAGGGTTGATGTACTTTGGCCGGCCGGCCGGTTTTTCTTCTGTATTCATCGTTTTCAGTTTTACAGTTCGCTAATATAAAAACCTTGTGATCTGTCCCGCTTCCACCATAATCATCCTGAACATCAGTCCGCCAAACAAAATCAGCAGCGAGGGTATCCAGATGGGAATTTTGTAACCGAACAACTCCAGAATTTCGAGTGTAACGGGAAAGGTCAGTCCCAGAATGATCACAAATACCCAAAAAGTAACGGTGAACTCACCGCCAAGGAACAATTGGGCAGCTTCCACCTGCGCCTGCCCTGCGGCAAGCATTCCCATCAAAAGGTGAATGATCAGAAACAGTTCAACCACGATCAGTACCATGTCAATCCTGCTCAGCACTTTCCGTTCGTGATGGCTTTTCGACATCCACATGGTTGCGGCCAGCCCTGTTGACAAACCCGACACCAGGAACAAGGGGCCGAGAATGGAAGTGTTCCAAAGCGGCCGGGCGTTAAAAGCCGAAAGCAGGATGCCCGTGTAAACACCAAGGATGACGGCCAGCCCCATCATGACCCAGGCCATGTGGATACGGTATTTGATGATCTGTGCTTCCAACTTTTTCAGGATGCTGAAGCGCCAGTTCCAGCCGGGGATGGCCTCCTTTACATAGGTGGCTGCCCAGATCAGCGACAGTGGCGTGACCAGCATCAGGGTCCAGGCCCCCCACGACATGGGCGATTCAATCCTGATGGTGGTGTAAAGCCGCCAGAAAAACAACTGGTGCTTCAAATCAAGAAACAAGGCAAAAAGACCGACAACCAGGGCAACAGGCGCCAGAAAAGGTGCCCATTTCACAGTTGTTACCATCTCTTTTTCTTTACCCATTACATAGAACAGCCCGGCAAAAAACATGATGCCTGCGGCCAGTCCGCCCAGGAAAAGATAAATGGGTATTTCCCAGTGCCAGATGTTCAGGTAGGGGTCTATGTTGGGAATGTTTCGTCCGCTAACAAACAATTCTTCTTTCATCTTTCCAAAATTTTATCAGGTAAGAAAATACAATTGGGGTTTGGTACCTGCCTCGGGAGCAAGCACTTTCCACGAGCGGTTTTTCAAGGCTTTCGAAACATCGCTGTTGGGGTCTTCCAGGTCGCCGAAATACAGGCAGGAAGTGGGGCAAACCTCCACGCAGGCCGTGCTTTGGCCTTTGGCCAGACGGTGGTCGCAAAAAGTACATTTATCAACGTAACCGTCAGGATGGGAGTACCTGGCATCGTACGGGCACGACTGGATACAGGCACCGCAACCGATGCACTCGTTGTGGGTTACTTTTACGATTCCTCCCTCAACAATGTGGCTGGCGCCTGTGGGGCAACAGCGCACACAGGGAGCATTGTCGCAGTGGTTGCACCTTTCGGAGCGCAATTCAATTTCCACGTTGGGGTAGCTGCCCGAAACATTTTCCACAATCCAGTCGCGGCAGTAACCGATGGGTACATTATTTTCGGTTTGACAGGCAACCACACAGTCGCCGCAACCTACACATTTTTTGGTGTCGATGGCCATTGCGTATCTCATGACTCAAGCTCCTTTCCCGGTTTTTCGGTTAAAAATGTTACAAAATTGCCACGCATGCCCGTGCCACCCATCATGGGGTCGGTCATCACGTTGGTGATCAGCTTGGAATCGCTGGCGCCGTGGCCATAGGCTCTCGACAGCTTTTTGTTGTTGTGGCCGAAACCGTGGACCATGTACACCGAATCCCAGCGGATGCGTTCGGTGATCCGCACCTTAACCGGAAACTCGGAAACGACGCCATCCTGATTCTGCAGCCACACTTCCTGACTGTTTTTCAGGTCCCACAAATCGGCTACTTTGGGGTTGACCCAAACCGAGTTGGTTTCCATCAAATCCCAGAGATTGGGGTTGTTGGAGGTACGCGAAAAAGTATGCATGGGGGCACGGCCGTAAATCAGTCTGTAGTAGTTGTCCTGCGGTTGGGGATGCTCGGTGTAGTTTGGCAGGGGATCGAATCCGTGATCTTCAAAGTCAGTGGAATACAATTCGATTTTTCCCGTATTGGTGTTGAATTCGTAATCCTCACCCTCGTGCAGATACAATGCTCCCGACCGGCGGGGGAATTTCTTCACCCCGGTTTTTTTCATTTCTTCCAGCGATGTGCCCAGCTTTTTCAGTTGCCAGTCGAGTACCTCTTCGATGTCGTTGTAGTTGAAGTAAGCACCCAGCCCCAGCCGCTCACCCAGTTGTTTGGCAATCCACCAGGCCGGTTTGGTTTCGTATTTCGGTTTCACCACCGGTGCACGCAAGGCAATGTTGGGCTCGCGATGGGATGCCGAGCGGATGTAATCGTAGCGTTCAAGGTAGGTGCACTCGGGCAACACCACATCGGCATATTTTACAATTTCCATGGGCATGGTGTCCACCACAACGATGAATTCAACCGCGTCGGCAGCCTTTTTGAAAAGTTCATTATCGGGGATGGTCAGCGGCAGATTGGTACCGGCTACCATCCAGGCTTTGATCTGGTGTTTGTACCCCAGCTCAGGGATTGAGGCTTTCAACAACTCGGTCGTAATGCCCATGGACGACAGCGGGTACCTGCCGTCCAGATTGTCTTTCCAGTCCCATGCAGGATGCGGATATTCAGGTTGTGGGAACCTGGGGACAGGCACTTTTTCTTTGAAATAAAAACCGCCTCTTCGTCCCCAGGAACCCAGCAACGCATTGAGCATGGCAATTGCTCTTTCGCGCTGACTGTCATCACCGTACCAAACCACATGCCTGCCGGGATGAACGATCACAGCAGGCGAAGCAGCGGCCATCTCACGTGCTGTCCTGCGGATAAGGTCGGGTTTGATGGTGGTGATGCCATAGGCCCATTCAGGGGTCATGTTTTTCACATGGGTCTTCAACTGGTCGAAACCCATGGCGTACTTTTCGATGTAATCCTTGTCGTAAATATCTTCGTAAATCAACACGTGAATCCAGGCAAGCAGCAGTGCCAGGTCGGTGGCCGGTTTGATGGGCAGCCAGTATTTGGATTTGCTGGCTGCCGTGCTCAGGCGCGGGTCAACGGTGATGATGGTGGCTCCCCGGTCAATGGCTGTTGACATTTCCTGCACCTGGCCGTTGTGCATGTTTTCGCCGATGTGCGAGCCGATGAGTACCAGACAGCGGGTATCTCGGATGTCGGTGGGTTCGGGTGAACCAATCCAACTGCCGAAAGTGGCGGCGAAACCCACTTCGCGGGGACCGCGGCACTGCGCCCAGGCCGGCTCGCCTTCGTTGCCCGAACCGTAGGCGTGAAACAAGTGCTTAAAATGACTGCCGGGCGCTCCGTGGTTGAACAGTGCAAATGCTTCGGGACCGTACTTTTCGGAAACCTCTTTCATTTTTGAGGTCACCAGCCCCAGGGCTTCGTCCCAGGATGCTTTCCTGAAATATTGTTTTCCGCCAACGGTTTCCCTGATAAGCGGGGTTTTTAACCGGACTTCGTCGTTGTACATGCCCACACCGCCTGTCCCCCGCGGGCAAAGACGCCCTTTGCAGTGCGGGTCGTCAGCATTTCCCACAATTTTACGGATGCTTCCTTTCTTGTCCGTGTACGCCCATCCGGCGCATTTCCAGAAACAGACTTCGCAGTAAGTGGCGTGGGCGGTCATCTCTTCATCACTCACAGCCTCCTGTTCATCTGCGGCATACAAGGCTTTCACACCGTTCCAGTTCAGTGCCGACAAACCCAGGGTCGCCGCCCCCGTGCCCAGAGCTGAGATTTTAATAAAGTCCCTTCTCGTTTTCATAAATCTCTTATTTTTCCTGCAATATTTTCAAATATACCTATTGATATATGTAGATTGTTGCATTATTAAAAAATTTGCGGCAAATGTATTTCCTTCAAACCAATTCTGCTTCTGTTTTAACCAAATCTAAATAGGCCTGCATGTCCCTGACTAACTGCATGTTTAAATTTTACTATTTCTTATGATATTTATCATAATTTTGTAACTATTTGTTTACGTTTTTTTTACAAATCTTATTTAAACAGGGAATAAATTAGGATAAAACCGGGGGGGACAAGGCTTAAGTGCTGATTGAATGCACGCTGCGCTTATTTGTATTCTTTTTGAATTGTGCTTTGTATTTATTGAGGAGGGACGAACCTATTCCTGAGCAGGAGCCAAAGGCATACTGACACCGGAAAACATCTCCACTTTAAAAAAGAAAAACGGCCCGGTGCATAACACCCCGGACCGTTTCCGGATTCTTTCTCAGGAATCGTTTCGAAAAAAAGGAAAACCGTTTATTTTACAAGCTGTTTGCCTTTGGTTGCCCACTCGATGTATGAACCATCGTAAACTTTTACTTTATCCCATCCCAGGATATTGGTGGCGGCAACAAACAAAACCGTTGCCCTGACACCGGAATGGCAGTAAATAATCAGCTGACTGTTTTCGTTCAGTCCTTTGGATTTGAAAAGGTCTTCGATTTCGTCTTTGGATTTGAAACTTCCGTTTTTGTCAAACACATCCTGATAATTAATGTTGACAGCCCCCGGCAAATGGCCCTTGCTGTACACCGAAGAGCCGTCAAACTCGCCTGGTGACCTGGCATCAACCAGTGCGGCCTTACCACTTTCCACATCGGCAATACCTGCATAAACCGAAAGCTTGGCTTTGGGAACAAAATTACCCGGCAAGGGTTTGGCTACCTTTTTTGTTAAAGGTATTTTCGCTTTTTCCCATGCCTCTGCCTCCCGGCGAAGGAGTTTCACTTTTTCCGCTCCGGCATATTTCAGCACCCAGTAAACCCTTGAGGCTGCTTTCATTGAGCCATCATCGTACACCACGATGGTTGCAGCGTTGCTTAAGCCATTTGCTGCTAAAAGGGCTGCAAGCTCATCCGCCTGTTTTACCAGACCTCTCACGCCGTCACTTTCACGGTTGAGCATGCTGTAAGGAATATTCACAGCGCCCTTGATGTGTTTTTTTTCGAAGTCAGCATTACCGGAAGCATCCACAACCACCAGGTTCTGGTCTGTTTGGTAAAGTGTCATAAAACCTTTGGCGTCAATCAGGTCGCCCTGTCCATAAAGCAAGTTGGAAACCAACAGGTAAGCAAGCAGCAGGAAAGCGGGGCCTGCAATAAATCCGATTTTTGTTGTTTTCATGAGTATAAATTATTGGCCGCGGATGCGCTGATGTATTATTAATCATCACCTTGCATGTTTACGGCTGGGTTATTTCTTATTTATCCTTTTGATTTTTTACTTTATTGTTAATAAATGTAAGTTCCAGGTGTGTATAATTGGCTACAACAATTTTGGATGTTTCATCTACGGGGTTTCCCTGGTTTTTCCAGGGATGTTTCAAGCTTCGGTAAAAATCGACCTTTATGTTGGTATCTTCCAGTATCTTTTGGATTCTGTTCTTTCTTGAAGCGCAAAGATAGTTAAGTTGCGTGAGAATGAAACAAAAATGAAATTTCAGGCAACCTGAAAGCGGCAGGGTTGTCTTATGCAAACCATATCCAAAAATTGCCATTTAACGCAAGTGTAGTATTTTTGCATTTTTTTTGTAATAAAATCGAAACTGAACTTGTCTAATAACTCTTCAACCGCTATGACTAGAATGACATCTATTTTTAAAACTATTGTGATAGTGGTTTTTATGCTGGTTGCTTTTCAGAGCAATGCTCAAAATAATTTGCTTTCGGCAACTCTTGAAAAAGCAACGAAATACAGAAACGTGGGACAGTTTCAGGAAGCCGTGGACGTACTTGAGGCATTCAACAACGAATATCCGGGAGATATCTGGGTGATGCGCATGTATGCGGAAACGTTGTTTTGGATGAAAAAATACGGACAGGCAGCAAAGGTGTACGAAGAAGCCATTCGTCTGAACCC
>JAJRWG010000133.1 GCA_024276895.1 Bacteroidota bacterium | reverse complement strand
TTTGGATTTTGTGCTTTGTGCTTTTGAGGTTGCCCGGTGATCAGATAAAACCCCTCTGTCCGTCAGTGGACGGACATCCCTGCCTCGCCCTGTCCGAATGGCTCTGCCAGGCGGCAAGCAGGTCCCCTAAAGGGGAGAACCGGGATTGCACAATGATAAAGGGAAGGCCTCTTCAGGCATCGGCCCCCCAAAAGTCGTCTGACCACTGTTGGTAAATTCTTTTGCATTGTACAATCTTTCTCCAGTGGTCTGACGACTGAACTTCGCACTTCCTTCTCCCGGCTCCCAGCTTCAGGCTTCCAGCTTCCAGCTTCCGGCTTCTGACTTGACTGAAATGAATATTTATCCTAATTTTTTCCCCTGTGCTTCAAATCAAAGGAGTATTGTTATTTTTGCAGCATATAATACAGACAATGCATGAGTGAAGATTTTGAAATGATGGGGGAGAACCAGGTAAACGACCTGGTTAACAGATTCGAGTCCATGCTGAAAAACAGCGATCAGCTTTATTTTGATGCGGAAGAACTCGAAGTGATCATTGATCATTATTTTGATATCCAGGATACTGCACAGGCGGAGAAAGCCCTGGACGTTGCTTTTCACCTGTTTCCTTCTGCCAATGCATTCAAGATCAGAAAAGCACGACTGCTCACCTACCACAAAGCATATTACGAAGCGCTGGAATTGCTGAACCAGATCGAGCTTATCTAAGCAGCCAATGAAGAAGTTTACATCGGGAAAGCGGAGATTTACGGGCTGATGAACAAGCACGAACTGGCCATCCGCGAATACGAAAAAGCACTCCCCCTTGTTGATTACCCGGAAGAAGTGTTTGCCAACATTGCTTTCGAGTTTGAAAACCTGAACGACTACCCAAATGCCATTAAATACCTGAGACTGGCTTTGGAACTGAACCCTGATTCGGAAAACCTCATCCACGAAATCTCGTTCTTTTTTGAAATTACCGGTAAGGAAAAAGAAGGCATTGCGTTTTTGAAAGATTTTCTCGACGAAAACCCTTACTCAAAAGTAGCCTGGTTCAATCTGGGTATTTTTTACAACTCGATGGGCCTTTATGAAAAAGCCATCGAGTCTTATGAATTTACACTGGCCATTGACGAGGGATTTTCTGCAGCTTATTTCAACATTGCCAACTCATACGCAGGACTGGAACTGTACGAAAAAGCAATTCAGTACTACAAAGAAACTTTCCGTTTTGAAGAACCGGAAGCCATTACCTATTTTTACATCGGCGAATCTTACGAAAGCATGGGCAAGCCCGAACTGGCGCTATCTTACTTTAACAAGGCTCTGGAAACGGATGAAAAACTGGCCGAGGCCTGGGCAGGCAAAGGAAGGGTATTTTCCCGCATGGGAAATACCAAAACCGCCATCACACATTACGAACAAGCCATCAGACTCATGCCTTTCAACGATGAGTTTAAATACGAACTGGCTATTATTTGCCTGAAAAACGGTTTGTTTGAGAAATCCGGGAAACTTTTCCGCGACATCGTGGAACACGACCCGCAAACGGTCGAAGCATGGATCAACTACTCGGTTTGTATTTCGTACATTGACGGTCTTGACAAAGCCATCGACATCATTGAGGAGGGGTTGAAAGAAAACAAAAAAAATGCGTCGCTTTGGTACCGGCTGGCAGGCTTACTTTACAAGTCAGGGAAGGTGCAGCAGGCTTTCTTTTACATCGAAACCGCCTTGAAACTTAACTTTGAACTGCATGAAGAACTGACAGATTTCCTTCCGGAGCTGAACCGTGAGTCGCGTTTTATCGAGTTACTTCATTTTTACAAGCAACCCGAATGACGCATCCCGGACCGGCAGTTTCCATAACAGGCACCCTCCTCTCAGGAAAAACAAATTGCATTCAAACATTCCCGTAACATGACTCAGGAGCAGGAAATTTTTGCAGATGAAGATAAAATTGTCAAACTTATCGATAATCCATTCCCCTCCGACCTGCGGTCGTCCGTATGGGCGGAGGGGAGTTGGTTAAAGCAAACCTAATCAATACGTTGCAAAATTATAAACAGATGAAACCACTACGACAAAGATTATTGACACACAAGGACAGTGATTAGTTTTTTCTTTGCGTCTTTGCGAGAAATATATAAACCGATGAAGGAATATTTAATATATTTTATAAAAGGTATCGCCGTAGGGGTTGCGAACATTATTCCCGGGGTATCGGGCGGAACCATTGCCCTGATCACCGGTATCTTCGAACGCCTTATTCATGCCATCAAATCATTTGACCTGAAGGCGTTCCGGTTGCTGCTGCAAGGAAACTGGAAAAGTTTTGCCCGCCACACCGATTTCTACTTCCTGCTCTCGCTGTTTGCCGGTGTGGTCATCGCCATTGTTACCCTGGCAAAGGTGTTCGACTTCCTGTTCCACTCCTATCCTGTTTACATTTGGTCTTTCTTTTTCGGACTGATACTGGCATCGGTTTATTTTGTCGGAAAAACGGTTGACCACTGGCGGGTTTCCGTTTACCTCAGCTTTGCCGTCGGAACCGTCATCGCTTTGTTGTTCACTTTCCTTACTCCGGCATCGGAAAACAGCAGTTTTCTGTACCTGGTGTTGTGCGGCGTGGTGGCTGTGTGTTCGATGATCCTGCCCGGCCTTTCCGGCTCCTTTGTCCTCATCCTGATGGGTAACTACCAGTTGGTTGCCATCGATGCCATCAACAACCGCGACCTGAGTATTTTATTTCCGGTGTTCATCGGTGCCGTGGGTGGACTCATCGCGTTTTCCCACCTGCTTTCCTGGGTATTTAAACGGTTTAAAGACCAGACCATCGCCCTGCTCACCGGATTTATCCTCGGCTCGCTGGGCATTATCTGGCCATGGAAAGACCCTATTGAACAACAATTTGGCGAAAAAGTTAAAGTTGTGGGCTACGATTATTTCCTGCCGCAGCTGAACACCGAATTTTTCGTTGCCGTTTTCATCATGCTCGTGGGCATTGCCAGCATCTGGTGGATGGAACGCAATGCCGAACTGGCCTCAGGGAAGAATGAAAATATGCCTTAAGTTTGCAGCTCAATGGAACGACTGCCAAATAAAAAGTCACGGGCGGCCCGGCTGTCCGTTTGGTCAAATAGCCTGCTGATCGTCATCAATGTTATTGCGGGTATTCTCAGCGGTTCGGTGAGTATTCTTTCTGAAGCGATACACACACTCCTCGACCTGATGGCGGCTGCCATGGCCTATTTTTCCGTTAAAATCTCCGAAACACCGGCAGATGAACGGCACCCCTACGGCCACGGAAAATTCGAGAACATTTCAGGCGTTGTGGAGGCATTGCTGATCTTTGTGGCTTCGGGATGGATCATCTATCATGCGGTAAGCAGATTGATTGGTGACCATGAAGAGATTGGCCACCAAGGGCTTGGGCTTGGTTTTATTGTGATGATGGTTTCGGCAGTGATTAATTTATTCGTGAGTCGCCGCCTGTACAAAGTGTCGAAAGAAACCGACTCGGTGGCCTTAAAGGCAGATGCACTGCACCTGAGCACCCATGTTTACACCTCTGCCGGTGTGGGCATCAGTCTGTTGGTGATTTATTTCACGGATTGGCATTTTCTTGATCCCGTTGCAGCCATCGTGGTGGCATCCTACATTTTAAAGGAAGCTTACGAAATCCTTGTGGAGGCCTACCGTCCGCTCACCGACAATGCACTGCCTGACAGCGAAGTCCGGCTAATCCGTCAGATCATCCAGAACCGGGTCAGTGGGCAGCCAATGGATTTCGACATGGTGCGCACACGTAAAACAGGCTCAGGACGCGAACTGGATTTTCATCTGAAAGTACCCGGCGACATGACCGTTTCCGATTCGCATACCCTTTGCGATCACATCGAAGAAGAACTCAGGGAAAAGCTACCCAACCTCAAAGTGACCATCCATGTGGAACCAGGAGATCATCACGAAGGAGCACGCTGAAGAATTCCGGTTTAGGGTTTTCCTGAAGGGTCTTTCGAATAGACCAGTTCCCCGTTTACATAAGTGGCAACGACCTTTATCATGGTTAAAAGCGCTATATCCTGGGCCATCAGGTCGCTGCTAAGCAGCACAAAATCGGCATATTTACCTGTCTCGATACTTCCTTTTAGCTTTTCATCGAAACTGCCTTTGGCCGGCCAGATGGTCATGGACTCGATAGCTTCCTTGCGTCCGATGGCGTTTTCCTTCTGAAAACCACCCTTGGGCCAGCCCGTCATATCCCGTCTGGCCACGGATGCGAAGAAGGTCGCCAGCGGATTGATGTCTTCAACCGGAAAATCGGTCCCGTTGATGATCCAGCCGTTTTCCTGAAGGAGTTCCTTGTAGGCGTATGCCGTTCTGACGCGCTCCGGCCCCAGCCGGTCAACAGCCCAGTACATGTCGGAAGTACAATGAGTCGCCTGTACGGAAGGGATGATGGCGTAGTCCTTAAAATAATGGCGGTCTTCCCGCGAAACCACCTGGGCATGTTCTATTCGCCAGCGTTTGTCGTTCTCACCACCCAGATGCCTCGCATAAGCCTTTAGCACCATGCGGTTGGCCGAATCGCCGATAGCATGGGTGTTGACCTGGTATCCGGCCTCGTAAGCCAATTGACAGAGTTTATCGAAATAATCTTCGGGATGCAACTGGAAACCATAATTCGCCGAATCATCCGTGTAAGGTTCCAGCAGCAGGGCACCCCGCGAACCCAGTGCCCCGTCGGCATACAATTTTACCGAACTTACGGTCAGGCCGGGGGTATGAATGGGCCCCTGCGGGAAATAAAAGTCAAGATTCTCTTCGGTGGGATTCAGCATGGCATACACACGTATCTTAAGTGCCCCTGCTTTTTGCAGGCTGTCGATCAACTGAATGTCTTCCTTGTTCAAACCGGCATCGGTAACGGTGGTCAGCCCGGCTGCAAAACAATCTTCCTGGGCTTTGAGCAGGGCGCGTACCTTTTCACTTTTGCTGACAGGAGGGATGAATTTCTCCACCAGTTCAGTCGCATTGTCAATCAGCACACCGGTCGGTTCGCCGTCCGACAGCATGATCTCCCCGCATTCAACCCTGGTTTCGCCGGTAATGCCTGCAATTTCCAGAACCACCGAATTGGCCAGGATGGCATGGCCGTCCACGCGGGTGATCACCACAGGAAGGTCCGGAAACACCTCATCCAGTTTTTCTTTGGTTGGCCACTCCTGCCCCATCCAGTCGTTCTGGTCCCATCCCCTGCCCAGCAACCATTTTGAAGGAAAATGCTCCCGGTGGGCAATCAAACGTCCAATGACTTCGTCAAAAGGAATCGTACCCGTCAGGTCAGCTTTTTTTATCCTGCTTATGCCGTAGCCCAAAAAATGGCTGTGACCGTCATTAAAGCCCGGGTAAACAATCTTTCCGCGGGCATCCAGCATATTTTCTGATTCGTAGGCAGCCAGAATCTCTTCACTTGTACCGACGGCAACAAACTTTCCGTCTGTCACCGCAAATGCCTGTGCTTTGCCGAACTCCCGGTCAACCGTGTAAACAGTGGTGTTGTGAACGATCAGGTCTGCCTTTTGCTTTTGCGCAAACGAATGCAGAACAAGTAATTGCAATGCAATCGCCATAAGAAGTGCTTTCTTCATTTTCCGATGGTTATTTCAATTTTTTTACAAGAATTAAAACTTCTGAAAAGTACATATTATTTTCGTTTCTCAAACCTTCTTGCCGTACTGTCGAAAACAACGGTTTCGTTGTCGAAAAGCCGGTTGATACTACCCCGTCGAACAAGTTCGTCCGGGACACCTTCCTCAAATTCGCCGTTTACACCCAGCAGCCAGATCCTGTCGGCAAAACGCAGGGCAGGTTCCATGTCGTGGGTGGTGAGCAGAACCGCTTTTTCATGCCCGTGTGCCAGCGTCTTCAGCATTTCCATCACCATGACTTTATTGGGTGAATCAATAAATGCCGCAGGCTCGTCCAGGAAGATCATGGGCGTATCCTGCGCCAGGGCCCGTGCAATCATGGTTTTCTGCTTTTCGCCGTCACTGAGGGTCAGAAACTGTTGGTTTGCAATGTTTTCGATGCCCGCCTGCCGGATGGCATCCGCAATGATCTGCCTGTCCTGTTCATGCAATCGTCCGGTGAACGAAGCGTAGGGGTAGCGACCGCTGGCCACCACTTCGTAAACCGTGAGGAAAGAATCCCCGATGCGATCGGTGAGCACCACCGAGACCTCCCGCGCCACTTCGCCGATAGTCAGATTACGTAAACTGCGTCCCGAATAAAACACCTCGCCCGACAACGCTTTCTGAAAGCCGAGGAGCGTCCGCAAAAGGGTGGACTTCCCGGCTCCGTTGGGCCCCAAAATGCAAACCATCTCCCCTGCCGTCAGCTGCACGTTCAGCTTCCTTTGAAGCACTACGCTTTCTTTCCGCCGGGGAAAATAGCCGGTGGTCAGGTTCCCGGTTTTGAGTAGGGTTTTTGTCATTGTTTTATCATTTCTTTCCGTGCCTTTCCTTTCATTCAGGTTGCATTCATCCCTGCTTTATCCTTCCCCCTTTTACGATCACCCACACCACGATGGGTGCGCCGATCAGCGAAGTGACTGCATTGATGGGCAAGGAAGTGTCGTATCCGGGCAGCCTGGCGATCAGGTTGCACAGCAAGGTCAGCGCCCCACCCATGAGGATGACGGCAGGAAAAAGGATGCGGTGGTTCGAGGAGCGGTAAAAGTTCCTTGCCAGGTGCGGGACAGCCAAACCCACAAAGGCAATGGGGCCGGTGAAAGCGGTCGCCAGGGCCGTGAGCAGCCCGGCCACCAGGATCAGGATCAGCCGGACCTGCCGGGTATTCACACCAACGCTGCGTGCGTAGTGCTCGCCCAGCAACAGGGCATTCAGTTGCCGCAAAAACAACAGGCTGACCACAAGCGTCAGCAAAACCGCGCCAAAAAGCAAGATTGACTGTAAGGGGCGGGTGTTTGAAAAGCTCCCCAAGCCCCAGATGACGTAGGCGTGCAGGGCCGATGCCCGGCTGAAATATTGCAGCATGCCCACTACCGCCGAAACGGCGTAGCCGATCATGATGCCGATAATCAGAACCGTGACGATGCCGGCGACCCGCGCTGAAACAAAAGCGATCAGCCCGAGCACGGCAAGCGATCCGGCAAAAGCCATCAGCACCACACCCAGGTCGTTGACAAATAAAAGCGATCCGGGCCAGGAAATTCTGAATGCGCCGCTGATCAGGATGACCAAAGCCACACCCAGGCTTGCCCCCGAACTAATACCCAGCACCGACGGACCCGCCAGCGGATTGCGAAACAAGGTCTGAAGCAACAAACCGGCCACCCCCAGCGCCATGCCGACTGCCAGGGCCGTAACGGCCTGTGGCAGGCGGTACTCCCTGACGATTACCTCTGCCGTCCTGCCCGCCGTTCCGCTTCCGGTCAACACTGCCCACACTTCATCCCAGGAAATGAGTACCGAGCCGTACCAGAGATTTGTCAGAAACAAAAACACCAGCAAAACCGCAAAGACAGCAAACCAGGCACCCTTATTTTTTCTCGACTCCATCAAAAAATAAAAATAGAACAATATTCCATGCCGGCCAGGTTTCAGGGAAGGATTTCGTAGTATTTGGGCTGGTAAGCCGGAAGCAATTGCGGATGAAACGCCTTGATGAAATCGGCCAGCACCACTTGCGGTTCCAGCGAGGACTTCTCGAAGTAAGCCGTTTTCTGTGCATCGCACCAGAGGATGTGCCGGTCCTGAAAGGCTTTAAAATGGGTGTACAACTCGTTTTCATTGGCCAGCCCCTCATAAGAGGCTTCGTCGCCGAAGGAGCCGACAATCCGCCAGAAGTCCGCATCGTGGGCCTTTGAAAAAACCGTTTCATAATCCAGCGGAAAGCTTGCGCCGTGGGTATCATCGTCCCAGATGTAATCGGCGCCCGCATCGCGGAAGAGTGTGGCGATGTAACTTTTCCCGCCGGGAAGGTACCATTGTCCGCTGAAATATTTATCCGAAAACACTGTCGGACGCTGTTTTTCCCCGGCTGCCAGCTCCTTTAGTTTGTTGTACTCTTGAACAATGGCCTCAAATTGTTTGTCGGCTTCGGCTTTTTTCCCGAAGAATACCGCCGTAAACTTCAGCCACTCGGCCCTGCCCAGGGGCGTGGGTTCCAGGAAATCAAGAAAAGGGATCATGGGTATTTTGGTGGCGGCCAGCGGGTTGTTCTGGTTTGCCTGGTAGGGGGAATGAAAAATGACCGAAGGGTTTAACTGCAGGGCGCGTTCCACATAAAAATTACCGTTGCCGGCCAGCTCCACGATGCGCCCTTCGTCCAGACCCTGCCTGACTTCCTCATCAAGAATGTAATCCGCTTCCGAAACACCGACGACCTTTTGCAACAGCCCCAGATTTTTCATCGCGTTGATTTGGGTGGTCGAAAAAACGGCAACACTGTCGAGCGGGACGATCAACAGACCTTTGGGATAACCATACTTTTCAGCCGTTTTGGCATCGGCGAGGTAAAGACTCATCAGTACCTCTCCCTTGTTGTAAGGATCGTAAACCAGCAGTTTGGTGATATCACCTTTTTGGATGAGGTCGAATCCCCCGGCAAAACGCACCTCCGAAACAGGTTCCGGCCCCTGCTGTTGCTGAAACACTTCGGCGGCATTTTCGGTGGTTCTTTCCCGTTGGCAGGAAAGCAGCCAAAATGCCGTTATCAACAGGGAAAGCAATACTTTATTCGGACAGTTCATCGCGTTCGAGCAGCAGGATGGAATGTTGGGGAACAATAAAATACTTTTCGCTATGGTACTGGATTTCCACGGCGCCTTTTTGCAGGAAAATGGCCAGATCGCCCACCCTGGCCTGCAAGGGGATGTAATTGACCACCTCCTCTTTCTTTTTCCAGGGCTCGTCAATTTCGTCCGAAGGCAGCGGAATGGGGTAACCCGGTCCGGCCTTCACCACATAACCGCTCTGAATATCTTCTTTCTCCTTGTAGCCCGGTGGCAACAGCAGTCCGCCGCGCGTTTTTCCCGTATCGCTTTTGGGTTTGATCAGCACCCTGTCACCTACAACGATCAGTTTATCAATCGGATTCGTCATCAACTTAAGATTAGCTGCAAATAATTGACAAAATTAAGGTTTTTCAGAAGCAAAAATCTGCGGGCCGCTGTTGGTTTTTTATTAAATTGCATGCCTCATTAATGCCCCGCTTCAGCATCAAAACAAACACGAACACCGGCATCAAAGGCATCCTGGGATACATTGTCACCCCTGTTGTGGTTTTATGTATCCTGTTGTTTGCCGACCTGGAGCCCGGGCGTCCCGAAGTCACCTACACCCTTGCCATTGCCGTATTGATGGCCCTTTGGTGGGTACTCGAAACCGTCCCGCTTGCGGTTACCGCGCTCCTGCCGGTAGTGTTGTTTCCCCTGTTCGGCGTGATGAACGGCAAGGCCGTTGCTGCCACTTACTTTAACCAGGTGATCTTTCTTTTCATGGGTGGCTTTTTGGTGGCACTTGCCATGGAAAAATGGAAGCTGCACCGCCGCATCGCCCTGCGGATTTTAATGCTGATGGGCACTTCACCCCTGTGGCTGCTGCTCGGTTTCATGCTTGCCAGCGCCTTTTTGTCCATGTGGATTTCGAATACCGCCACGGTGATGATGATGCTTCCCATCATTTTGTCCATCATCACCAAACTGGAGGAGCATGCAGGTAAGAAACAGATGGCCGGCTTTGCGACCAGCGTCCTGCTGGGTGTGGCTTACAGCGCTTCCATCGGCGGGATGGCGACCCTGGTGGGCACGCCCCCCAACCCCATTCTGGTGCAGATGATGAACATCATGTTCCCCGAAGCACCCGACATCAACTTCCTCGACTGGTTTTTGTTTGCCCTGCCCATTTCGGTGTTCATGTTTGTCTTCGCCTGGCTGTTCCTGTATTTTGTTTTCCGGCCTAAAAATAAATGGACAGGGCTGGAAGAGATCAGTTTTAAGAAACAGTACAAAAAGCTGGGAAAAATGAGTTTTGAGGAAAAGGTGGTGCTGACGGATTTTGTGCTGCTGGCCGTTTTGTGGCTGACGCGCTCGGGCCTGAGCATCGGCAATTTTGATTTGCCGGGATGGGGATCCCTTTTCAGCAACCCGGCTTACCTGAACGACGGCATGGTTGCCATTGCCCTGTCGGTGGTTTTGTTCCTGATTCCTTCCAAAAACAAGAAAGGGAAAAGACTGCTGAACGGAAAAACCCTGACAAAACTGCCCTGGGGCATACTGCTTCTGTTTGGCGGAGGATTCGCCCTGGCCAGCGGCTTCAAGGAGTCGGGGCTGTCGGAATGGCTCGGTCATCAGTTGAGCAGTGCCGCCGGCCAGCCGCACCTCATCATCATTCTGGTGGTCGCCCTGGGGATGACTTTTTTAACGGAGCTGACTTCCAACACGGCCACCACCCAGTTGATTTTGCCCATCCTTGCCGGGCTGTCGGTTTCGCTCAACATTCACCCGCTGCTGTTGATGCTCCCGGCAACGGTGAGCGCTTCCATGGCTTTCATGCTTCCCGTGGCCACGCCGCCCAACGCCATTATTTTTTCCTCTCACCGCGTAAGTATCGGCACCATGGCCCGGACCGGACTGTTGATGAATATCGTTGGCGCCGTCGTCATCACCCTGGTCACCTACTACTGGGGGTCATTCGTCTTCGGCTTTAACCCTTCGGATGTACCGGTCTGGGCGCATTGAAAAAATAAGTCTGAGGTTTTGCAACTGCTCCGTGTGCCCAGAATAAACCAAACAAAAACCTCATCCCGGAAACCATCAAAGCCATTTTCCGTACTGGTCGCAGTCCTTCCGGAAGCCGCACAAGCTGCCGGCTCAGCCGCCCGGATTGAGTACCACCCTGCCGGAATGGGGTCGCACCAGCCTGGGTTTCGCTGCGACCCTGTTCGTGCAAATTTTTATTCCGGGATAAAGCACACAGGTACTGCATCATCTTGCTTTTATCCGGAAAATAACGGGAAATATGTTTACCTTTACTGCTCTTATAAGGAAGTTGTGCGTAATATGAAAACCAAAACTATATGATTAAAGAAATAGATATACATTGTATTGAAAATGACAGATATGGATTTACTATACCTTATCTCTATGAAATTGAAAAAGACTCTGGACGTGAAAAATCAATA
>JAJRWG010000132.1 GCA_024276895.1 Bacteroidota bacterium | reverse complement strand
TTCATTTCTGATTTCAGGGGAAGTTAGCACTTTCCCGCTCAGAAATGGCGCGCAAAAGTAAGCAGTTAAAATTACCGGCAATGGAATTTTGAAAATAATTTACACGCCCGTAAAACACTTGTAATGTGTGCTTAAGAAGAGATCTCGCCTCCTTGTCTCCGGCAATTTCCGGTCAGTACCGGATGTGCTTTCGATCTAAATCGTTAAAATGTGTACCTTTGCCGGTTCAAAAAACAAACTGTTCCACCAGTGAAACAATTGACGAAATACCGGTTTCTTTTGAAAAGCACGATTCTCATTTTGCTTGTGGGCCAGTTTTGGATCAGCGCGGTAGCGTACTGCGACTGGCTGACCGACTCCCAAAAGGGGCTCATCGAGCTTTACTGCTGCGACGACAGCGAGTTGAAAATCGAAGACACTAAAAAGGACAAGGACGACAAGCTTTCCACTGACCCGCAATCCGCGGGTTTCGACCTTTCCCAAAAAATAGCAGCTGTTCCGGTTGCAGAAGATTTCCTGTCGGCCCACCATCCCGACATCACAACACCGCCTCCACAAACTTTTCTCTCCCTGTAAAACAGAAGCACTTCTGATTTTACAAGCCTGCCCTGATCTGCAAAACGGCAGGGTAGCTTAAAGCATGCATCCGGTTTTCCCTTCCGGACAAAATTGTCACCACGAAGATGGCGGCAGTTTCCATATTCTAAAAATCATTTAATTTTAACATTTTGCCCCGGACAGATATTTCTGCCGGGCAAAGACAAATATTCAGAAAAACTCAAAAAAATGAAAATAATAGATAACGTCAAAACCCAAACAAAAGAAACACAAAACCTGATTACCGCTGCAATGGCAGTCGAACTGCTTCGAAAAGGCAACGAACGCTTTTTGAAGAATGAGCGCCTGAACCGGAAACTCAACCAGCAGGTTAAACAAACCGCCAAAGGGCAGTATCCTTTTGCCATCGTGCTGAGTTGCATTGATTCGCGTATCCCCGCCGAAATTGTTTTCGATCAGGGCATCGGCGATATTTTCAGTGTGCGTGTCGCCGGTAATTTTGTGAACGAAGACATCCTCGGCAGCATGGAATATGCCTGCAAATTTGCCGGCACCAAACTGGTGGTGGTCATGGGACACACCTCCTGTGGGGCGGTGAAAGGTGCCTGCGATGCCGTGAAAACCGGCAACCTGACACTGCTCCTGGACAAAATCATGCCCGCGGTTGACGAAACAAGAACAGCACCCAACGAAAAAAGAAGTTCCGAAAACCTTGATTTCGTGAACAGGGTGGCCGTACGAAACGTGGAGTTGACCGTTGAGAATATTTACGAAAAAAGCCCCGTTCTGTACGAACTGTACAACAGGGGAACGATCGACATTGTGAAAGCAATGTACGATGTTTCAACCGGGAAGGTTGACTTTTTCAGTTAACGGATTTGTTTTTTAATTCAGCAAGAGAAAAATGAAAAAAATATTAGGATTTGATTTCTCCCACTTCAGGGGAGACATGTTCGGCGGCATTACCGCCGGCATAGTTGCACTGCCGTTGGCGCTCGCCTTTGGTGTCAGCTCCGGTTTAGGGCCCAGCGCCGGACTTTACGGAGCTATTTTCGTAAGCTTTTTTGCCGCAATGTTCGGCGGAACCAACACCCAGATCTCCGGCCCCACCGCACCCATGACCGCCGTAAGTATGGTGGTCATCGCGGGCATTGTTGCTGCCTTCGATGGCGAAGTAAGCAAAGCTTTGCCGGCCATCCTCACCGTGTTTTTACTGGCCGGGCTGATGCAGATCGGGCTGGGGATGGCCGGGCTGGGAAAGTACATCAGGTACATTCCTTACCCGGTGGTTTCCGGATTTATGACGGCCATCGGGGTCATTATCCTGGTAACACAGATACTGCCTGCCGTTGGTTACTATCCCAAAGAAGACATCGAATATGTCAACCAGTTTAAGCCCAGGGCCGAAGAGATCATTCTGGATAACATCCTGAATGAAGAAGCCGGCGAGGGCATTTTGGTACTGGAAGATTTCAGAGAAACCATCAAACGGGCTGAACACATCACCGAAGAACAGATTCTTAAAGAATCGCAGACACTGGCAGGTTCAGAGGCTTCGGGTGTGATCGGTGCCATCAGGGTTTTTCCCAGAGCCGTCAGCAACGTCAGTTGGCTGGAACTACTGCTGGCCGCAGGAACTATTCTGATTATTTACGGTTTCAAACGCATCACCACCAAAGTGCCCAGCACACTGGTGGCACTGCTGGTGATGTCGGGTGTAGCCTACGGGTTTGGACTGGATTACAGGCCTATCGAAGAGATTCCAAGCGGCCTGCCCATCCCCAATCTGGAAATTTTTACGGGCTTTAGCCTTGGCGGTATTTCACCCTACATTTTCACGGCGCTTACCCTGGCGCTGCTGGGTGCCATCGACTCGCTGCTCACATCGGTTGTGGCCGACAACATGACCAAAACCAAACACAAGCCCAACAAGGAGTTGGTAGGACAGGGCATCGGCAACAGTGTGGCGGCTATTTTCGGGGGAATTCCCGGCGCCGGCGCCACCATCCGCACGGTGGTGAACATCAAAGCCGGCGGAAAAACCCGGCTATCTGGAATGATGGCGGGGGTGCTCCTGCTGGTGATTCTTCTGGCTCTCGGGCCGGTGGCCTCGCAGATACCGGCAGCGGTACTGGCAGGCATCCTCATCACCGTGGGTATTGGTGTGATGGATTACAAAGGGCTGAAGGCTATTCCTTACATGCCCCGCCCCGAAATTGCCATCATGTTCATCGTGCTGGTGTTGTCATCAATCTGGAACCTTGTTTATGCCGTAGGCATCGGGTTGGTCATCGCGTCACTGATGTTTATGAAAAAGATCGGCGACGTGATGGCAGAGCGTTCCAGCATTGAATCGTTCGACCGCTCGAAGGCATGGCCCGACGAAGTCAACCTCCAGAAAAGCCTGAAAGACGAGGTGTTCATCAAACATATCCGCGGGCCTTTGTTCTTTGGCTCGACGAGTTATTTTCAGCAGTTGATCAAACAGATTCCCGAGCACACATCCACCATCATCATCAGGATGAGCCGGATGCCCTACATTTACCAGTCGGGACTGTATGCCATGGAAGACGTGCTGGTTGACCTGGTGAAGCAGGGTAAAACCATCCTGCTGGTTGGCGTGCTGAAGCAACCCCGTTACATGCTCGAACGCATTGACATCATACCCGACCTTGTACCTGAAGAACAGGTTTTCGACAGTTTTGAAGACTGCCTGAAATGGGTCAAGGAGAACGTGATAGGCGCTTTTTCAGAAAACGGGGATACGCAGAAGAGATGAACAGAACACAATCTCCGCTGAAAGTTTTACTGGTGTTCTGCTTCCTTTTGCCCGTTTCCGTTCTTGCACAGCAAGAGCAAATGGGCAACTGGCTGATGTATTTCGGGATGAACCGTGTGAGCGACAAATTCAGCATCCACACCGAAATACAGTACCGGAACCACACCCCCCTGCCTGTCAACCCCGAACAGTTGTTGTTGCGGGCAGGCCTGAATTATCATTTTTCCGACAAAGCATTTGTAACCGCGGGCTACGCCTTCATCTCGTCTTACGTGTACGATTCGGAGCAAAAAGCACCCGAAACGACCGAACACCGGATCTGGCAGCAGTTTATCCTGACCAACCGCATCGGCAGGGTGAAGTTCGAGCACCGTTACCGCGTGGAACAGCGATGGGTGAACGGCGACTACAGCAACCGCCTGCGCTACCGGCTGATGCTGCTGGTGCCCCTGAACAAAGCGGTCATGGAAAAAGGAAGCCTGTTTGTCGGGCTGTACGATGAGATTTTTCTGAACACAAGCCCTGATTTCTTTGACCGAAACCGTTTGTACGGCGCACTGGGCTACCAGTTCAATGCGGTCACAAGTGTACAGGCCGGTGTTTTGCACCAGCAACTTCCCGGCAATGGCAAGTGGTATTTGCAGTTTGCTTTGTTTTTCAATCCTGATTTCAGAAAATAAAATTAATCTTAAAAAATAACGACGATGAAACAATTCCTTGGGAACAGTCCCAAATGGTATAAATATACAATAATTGGATTTCTGGTATTTAACGTGCTGTTCTATTTTACTTTAGGGCCGACCATCACTGCGTGGATATTCATTGCCGAATTTATCTTCACACTGGCCATGGCACTCAAAAGCTATCCGCTTGTGACGGGCGGACTGCTGGCCATCCAGATCCTGGCGCTGAAACTGACCTCTTCCGCAAGTGCATACCACGAGGTGGAACAAAACCTTGAAGTTATTTTGCTTTTGATGTTCATGGTGGCCGCCATTTATTTTATGAAGCCGCTGCTGATGTACATTTTCAGCAAGATTTTCACCCGCGTGAAATCGAAAATGGTCTTGTCGGTTTTGTTTGTGGTGCTTTCGGCGGCGCTTTCCGCTTTTTTGGATGCCCTCACCGTTACGGCGGTTTTGATTAGCGTGGCGGTGGGTTTTTACGGGGTGTACCACAAAATCCACTCCAGCGACCTGGGCCTGGACGGCAACGGCGATTTTGACCGGAGCCAGCTCAGTGGCGAAACCCTGGAACAGTTCCGCAGCTTTTTGCGCAGCCTGGTGATGCACGGCGTGGTGGGTACGGCGCTGGGAGGGGTGATGACCCTGGTGGGAGAACCCCAGAACCTGCTCATCGGCGAAAAAATGGGGTGGAACTTCATTGATTTTTTCCTGCAAATGGACGTGATCACCATCCCCGTTTTCTTCGCGGGATTGTTCACGACTGTGCTGCTCGAAAAATTTAAAATCTTCGGTTTTGGTGCCGAACTGCCCGAAGTGGCACAAAAGATCATTGGCAATTACACAAAGGTCGAAGACGAAAAGCGGAGCAAAAAGGAAAAGCAACGACTGGTGGTTCAGGCCGTTGCCATGGTACTGCTGATCATCGGACTGGCACTGCACCTGGCGCCCGTGGGATTTATCGGGTTGGCGCTGATTGTTTTCCAGACGGCATTCATGGGCATCACCGACGAGCACCGGATCGGTCCTGCCTTTGAAGAGGCCCTGCCCTTCACGGCCCTGCTGGTGGTGTTTTTTGTGATTGTAGCGATGATTCACGACCAGCATCTGTTCAAACCGGTCATCGAATGGGCGCTGTCGATGGATGTTTCCGCACAACCGACAATGTTTTACATCGCCAACGGTGTTTTGTCGGCCATCAGCGACAATGTTTTCGTGGCAACGGTGTACATCAACGAAATCGAAGCCGCTTTTCTTGCCGGGGAATTGTCGCGCGAGCAGTACGAGAAACTGGCCATCGCCATCAACACCGGCACCAACCTGCCCAGCGTGGCCACACCCAACGGGCAGGCAGCCTTCCTCTTTCTGCTGACCTCCTCGCTGGCACCACTGATAAACCTGTCTTACGGGAAAATGGTGAAAATGGCCTTCCCCTACGCCATCGTGCTTGGCGGGGTGGGACTGCTGTGCGTGATGTATTTGTTGTAAGGACGGTGTACCAAAAGCAAGGCAGCAGATTCATTCGTGTTAATCTGTGTAATCCGTGGCTTTCAGAAACCTTTTTTGAGTAGGTTTGTCGATTCAATGAGGATTTATGGATTCGTTTTTAACCGTACAAAAAGATGAAAAAGAATATTTTGCTGCTCGCCATTATCATTTTCTCCTGCAATCCGGGTTTTGCACAAAAAGAAGGAAAGGCAAAGCTTTCCAAAGGAGATTACATCATTTATTCGGTAAAGAAAGGGAAAACGGTCAGGCCCAAATCCATCGTCAAAGACATGGAAAAGGTGGATGTTTTGTTTTTCGGTGAAGAACACGACGATTCCATCGCACATCACCTGCAAACGGTTTTGTTCAAAAAGATGTATGACAGATACGGTGACAAAACCGCCCTTTCCATGGAAATGTTCGACAGGGACGTGCAATTTATCATGGACGAATACCTGAAGGGGTACATCAAGGAATACTACTTCAACAAGGATTCACGGCAGTGGAAAAATTACAAGGACTACCGTCCGATGGTTGAATTTGCCAAAGAAAACGGCCTGGATGTGATCTGTGCCAACGCCCCCTTCCGTTACGTGAGTGTTGCCAACGCCAGGGGGCTGGACGGTTTGACGGAGCTGTCGGATGAGGCAAAAAAGGCCATGGCGCCGCTGCCCTACAACTATGCCTCGGGGGCCTACGCCGAAAAACTGAACGCGATGATGGGGCACTCCGCCGGCGACTCGACCAATGCCAAGCCAGCCTACAACATGATTCCCGGACAGTCGCTCTGGGATGCCACCATGGCCTATTCCGTTTTCGAATACCTGGAACAAAACAAGGGCAGCAAGGTTTTTCATCTGAACGGACGTTTCCACACCGAAGAACGTTTCGGCATCGTGCAAAGGCTGGCCGAGTACGACCCCGGCATCTCGTCCCTGGTCATCACCCTGGTGGC
>JAJRWG010000131.1 GCA_024276895.1 Bacteroidota bacterium | reverse complement strand
CCCTTGCTCTCCGTGCCGATCCGCAAAGGCGAGTACATTAAAATTCCGGTTTCGCCCGGCGGACAGCAGGAACAAACCGTCAGTTTCAACCCTGACATTCCCGTCATCCCGGACTACCGTCACACGGTGGTCAGCGGCGAAGGCCTGGAACAAATCGCGAAAAAATACAACACCACTCCCGAAATGATCATGGCCGTCAACGCCGGGCTGAGCAGGCAACCTGATAGCGGCACCCGCCTGCGGATCCCCCGGCAGGGCATGGAGTTACAAAAGGACGGGAAGAAAGTTCCCCGGCAAAAACAGATCATCCGTTACAAAGTCAAAAGAAAAGAAACCCTTTACAGCATTGCCCGCGAATACGGGGTAACCATCGACGAGCTTTACGACGCCAACCCGGGAATCAGCTCAAAAATCAGAACCGGGCAGGTTATTAACATTCCACGTACAACCATCGCCGACACCTACATCGTCCACAGGATAAGCAGGACCACGAAAATCCAGAAAGTGGCCAGGCTCTACAAAATTCCCGTTTATGAGATTCTGAACATCAACCCCTCATTGGGAAACAAATTGTACGCCGGGCAAACCGTAAAGATCCCGGTCGGCAACAAAGCCAAACAAGCCGCTGCCAAAGAGATGAAGGAAAGCAAAAAGGAGGCGAAAGAAACTACGGAAACGGTCCCGCCGGTGCCGACGCACTGCAGCAAGCAAAAACCCATTACCGGAAAAACATTCAAAGTAGCGCTCATGCTCCCGCTCTTTTTAGAAGAGATGGACAGCCTGAACACAGCACGGTTTTTGTCTTCCCCTCAGGAAGGCTTCAAGCCTTTTCGCTTCATCCACTTTTACGAAGGCGCTTTAATGGCAGCCGATCTGCTGCGGGAACAGGGCATGCAGCTTGAGCTGTTTGTTTACGATGTGGACAAAAGCATCACCAAAACTGCAAAGGTGTTGCAAAACCCGGAGGTCAGGCAAATGGACCTGATCATCGGACCGTTCTACAGCCAGAGTTTCGACCAGGTGGCACTGTTCGCCGGCAACTTCAACATCCCCATCGTCAACCCGCTTTCCTTCCGTGCCGAAACCGTCCGGAAGTACCGCACCGTCATCAAGGTCAAATCCGGAACTAAATACCAGGCAAAACTGCTGGAAACCATCATCCCCGAATACTACGATGGCGCCAAGGTCTTCCTTGTCAGCCAGACGCCTTACAAAGATGCAGACAAGCTGGTGGAACTTCAGAACACCATTACCGCTTTGCTTCCGCCGCAAATCAAATACTCCAACACCGATATTTACAACCTCGCAGTGGCAGTGGCCCATCGCGACGAAGATTTCAACGACAGCGATTCCATCCCGCCATACACCCTGGAAGGCAAAACCATCCTTCCCCGCCTGTACGCGACTTACCCGACCGACAGCACGGCTTTTGAAAATGGTTTGTCGCGGGTTGTTTTCCTGAAAGATGGTTTGAAGCCCTTCATGCAGACTGCCAGTCCGCTGCGCACCAACCTTGTATTGATTTACGGAGACAATAAAGCTTTCGTGATGGATGTGATGAACAAGCTGAACGAGTTTCGCGACTCGCTGAACATCAAGATTATCGGCATGCCCACATGGGAAAGGTTCAACAATCTGGATGACGTTCAGGCAAACAATATGGGATTGTTGTATTTTTCTACTTTTTACAGGGATTACAGCCAGGCAAGCACCCTTGATTTTGTGGCGGCGTTTAAACAGCGTTTCAACACCGAACCTGATCCGTATGGTTTTAGCGGCTACAACATTACCCGCTACATGTTGAGCGCCTTGTATCGGTATGGCCGGAGCCTGAGCCGCTGCCTGCCGCATACCCCCGCGAAAACACTAACCGGTTTTTACCGTTTCGAGAAAACAAATAAGGCAAGGAACCTGGAGAATACCTATTGGAATATCCTCCGCTACAAAGACTACGGTCTTGAAAAATTACCCGACCCTTTACCATTTAAAACACAGGAAAAATGATCGCAAAAAGTAAAATGTTGTACATCCTGCTGGTGGTTGTTATCCTCACAGCCTGCAGCGACACGAAAAAGCAATATTGGGAAAACGGGAACCTGAAATCAGAGTTGTCCTACAAAGACGGAAAACTCAATGGACAGTCAGTCTGGTACTACGAAAACGGACAGAAAGAACAGGAAGTCTTTTACAAGGACGACAAACTGAATGGTCCTTTGAAACTATGGTACCCCAACGGAATGCCTGAGTCAACTTCTTTTTACCGGGATGGAAAGCTGGAAGGCCAGGCCATGACTTTTGACGAAGAAGGCAACAAGGCCACCGAGGAAAATTACGTGAACGACACCCTGCACGGCGTCTTCAACCAGTGGTACAGCAACGGACTGCTGAAAATCCAGGGACAGTACAACAAAGGCTACTTCACCGGCCGCTGGGTTTACCATGACACCAACGGCAACATCATCGGTGTCGGTAATTTTGAAAACGGGACGGGTGTCCAGAAATCCTGGTACCCCAACGGCAAACTGCAACGCGAGATACCTTACGTTAAAAACATGAAACACGGTTACGAAAAATGGTACGACACCGATGGCAAGCTGGAAAAAATATTGAAATACGCCAACGGTAAAATACTCAACTAACGGAAAGCCTTCTGCCAATAAGAATTGAACAGTCGGCAATTGGCAGTCAGCAGTCAGTAGGCTGACCACGAAAGTCAGCTTTCTCTATAAAGAAAAATTATCCTTCAGCCTGATACAAAACCTCATAACTCAAATCCAAAGCTCAAAGCTCAAAATCCAAAGCTCAAATAACAAAT
>JAJRWG010000130.1 GCA_024276895.1 Bacteroidota bacterium | reverse complement strand
TTGGTGGAAAACCGGATGGATTCAGGGAAGTTTGCCGAAGCGGACAACTACCTGAACCGTGCGCTGACCCTCATCAGTGAAAGAGGGAACTGCCGGATCGACACGCTCAGAACCAGGGAGCAGGTGGAAAAATACGGCGCCCTTTTCATTTACCTCCGGCAGATGGATGCCCTCGAAAAAAGGTCCGGAAAAATGGATCCCGACAGCCTCGTGGGGCAATTTGTTTCGCTGATGGATTTTTTTGATGCCAGCGGCCTGATGCAATTTGGTGTTGAAAGGCCCGTACTTTACTCCTTTGTGAACCGATACAATGATCCCGGACTCATTGCGGCGGCAAGCCGTTATGAACTGGGGCGGAAGAATTATTTTCAGGCACTGAAATACCTGAGGAAACTGAAGGAGCAGGAAATTCCGGCAAGGGAAACCATGTATTTACAGCAAATGGCCGGTGCCGGCATCGGCCAGTCCAACGGACAGGATGCCGATGAAAAACAACTGCTCGATGAACTTTCAGACGACTACTGGTTCAGGTTCTTCGAACAAGCAAGGATGGAGGGCACGGGATGGTAACAGCTTCAATTTATTTACAGAAGCCTTCCCGCCGAAACCGGAATCTTCTTAACTTGCGCTTTCTAATAAATACGATCGTTTAACAAAAATAAATTATCTAAATGAACAGGAAACTGTTGCTTATCAGTAACTCAACCATGGCCGGGGAGGCATACCTGGGATGGCCGCAGGCATATATCGCCGATTTTTTGAAAAATGAAAAAGTTCAAAAGGTCACCTTTGTTCCTTATGCCGGCGTCGGACTTTCGGAAGAAAGTTTAACTGCTTCCTACGATGTGTACACTGATCGCGTGCGTGAAGTGTTTTCAGCCATGGGTTTTGAAATTGAGTCGGTACACCAGGCTGCCAATCCGGTGGAAATGGTACAGCAGGCCGAAAGCATTGCGGTGGGCGGCGGAAATACCTTCCATCTGGTCGCGAAGATGCACGAGACAGGCATCATGCAGGCCATCAAAGAAAAAGCCGGGAACGGCACACCTTACATGGGCTGGAGTGCCGGCTCAAACGTGGCTTGTCCCACACTGATGACCACCAACGACATGCCCATTATCCAGCCACAGAGTTTTAACTGTTTGGGCTTGTTGCCTTTTCAGATCAACCCCCATTACCTGGATGCCAATCCCGAAGGCCACGGCGGAGAAACCCGCCAGCAGCGCATCGAAGAATTCCTGGTGGTGAACCGCCAAATGAAAGTACTCGGGCTGCGCGAAGCCAGCCTGCTGTTTGTGGAGGGCCCGCTGATGAAACTGTTGGGAAGCAGGCCCATGCGTCTGTTTTCCTTCGGTAACGAACCGCAGGAGTTTGAACCCGGCGCTGACCTGAGTCATTTGTTGTAAAGTGTTTTTCTGAAATTGTGAACCTAAAATTTCTTGTCATGAAAAAAATTGCAGCTATTTTCTCCGTACTGTTATTTACATTTTTGTTGTATCCCGGGACGGCTATGGCCCAGCAGAATGCTATTTCCAAAAAAGAACAGCGTAAACTTGAAAAAGAAAAAAAGAAGAAAGAAAAGCAGGCGGCAGAACTTGCAGAACGGGAACTCACCAGGAAAATGCTTGAAAACAGGAAATTTGTTTTTATGGCCAATACCCTGGCAACTGACGGCGGTAAAACATTTTCGGTGACTCCCAAGTTTAATTTTCTCATGATTAACGGTGATGAAGTGGTTTTTCAGTTCGCCTTCGACGGGGTTGTCGGATGGAATGGCATCGGTGGATTTACCCTGGAGGGCAAGATAGTGGATTACAAATTTGAACCCGGGAAGAACATCAACAAACCCATGAGGGTAAATGCCAGGGTGGATGCTTCTGCCTTGTGGGAAAGACCCTATTTTACCATCACAATTTTTGATGAAGGTTACGCCAGCATTACCATGACCGTTAAAGGTGCAGCGATCAATATGAACGGACAAATTGTCGGACTGGAGAATTCCGGCGTTTACAAGGGGCAGAAGATATTTATTGACCAATAAGCGATGAATGCACGGTTTTATTCCTTCACTTTTGCCTTTTGGTTTCTGCTGATTGTTGTGCTTTCGGTCGTTCCCGACAATTCACCCGATAGAATTCAGGTAGGGGAGGGCTTTGCATTCCGCCTTGATTACGTACTCCATCTGTTGATTTATTTACCGCTGGGGTTTTTTCAGAGAAAAAGCAACCTGCCCGGCGGTTTTTTCTACACCCTTATCATTTTGCTAACGACCGCAGCACTTCCCGAAACCCTTCAACTGGCTGTGCCATACCGCACCTTCAATCCCATTGATTTGATGCTGAATATTTCAGGAGCAGTACTGGGATTGCTGGCAGCGGTAACTGTTGCCTGGAAGACTGGCAAGTAAAATTAATCGCTTTTTGAGATGCGCACCATGCTGATCTCGATGTTGCCGTTTTCGGGATAGATGGTCAGCCAGTCGTTGTCGTCCGAGAACCATTTGTACTGGTTACCCACGCGGATGATGTAATCGTTGTAGCCTTCTCCCTCAGGCACTTGCACGACAAAACCACCGTTTTTGCCTTTGGTGCTGCCGTAAGTGAAGATGATCTTAAATGACTTTCCGCTCAGGTTTCTGGCCTTTATGAGGATGTAGTTGCTCTTGCGTACATTGATGGGTAACGGACTGAAAGCAAATCGTTCGGTTGATTGCGAATTGATGGTGATGGTGTCGGTAACCACATCGGTGATGGCATTCTTTTCAATAAGCCTGGTTATTTTTGTGATTTGTTCGCGTGGGTAATCTTCGTCAGGCTTGATCCGCTCGGCGTTTTGATAAGCTTTGATTGCTTTGTCGTAGATCTTTGTGGCGTACAGCTTGTCGGCATCGGCAATGGACAGATCGTACTGCGCCTTGAGAACCTTTAGTTGTTCGGCCAGCAGGCTGTTGCACTCTGCAATGCGCTCTTTGGGATAACGTTCGGCAGGCTTGATGCTTTCGGCCACTTTATACTGCAAAACGGCTTCCTGGTAATTTTCCTGTTCGTAAAAGTTGTCGCCTTTGACGATGGCCTCGTTAAATCGTTTCTGCTGTTCCAGTGCGAGTCTCTTCAGTATGTGCACCGTTTCGCCCAACCGTTGTTTGGGATAAGCTTCATTGCTTTTCAGTTCGATGGCCTTTTCGTAAGCAGTCTTGGCCAGTTCATAATTCTTGCTGTCGAAGTAGCCGTCGGCTTCGGCTACAGCATCGTCAAAAGCTTTTTGTTTGGCGATGGCTTTTTCGTAGTTGCGTTTGATGATCTTTGTTTTGGACAGCCGCTGTGCAGCTACCGGGTCCTTTGGTTTTACCTCGAGGGCCTGTTCGAAAGCGAGGATGGCCGCATCGTAGGCTTTGGCATCCCGCAACGAGTCGCCTTTGGCAATGAGTGCCGCGGATGCTTTCTCGATTTCTGCCTGTTGAATCCTTGCCCGGGTAATGCTGTCGATACGGGCAATCTGCACCTTGGGCTGCAGGTCGTAAGGTTTGAGTTCGCGGGCATTCTCGTAAGCCTGTTTGGCGGCTTCCAGCTGACCTTCGTTAAAGAGTCTGATGGCGAGAACCATTTGCTTGCCGAAGGCTTCATCGGTTTCTTTTTGCTTTTGCGCATCGGCAAGGATCTGACGGATTTCCCCGATTTTTCCTTCAGGATAATCATCCGTAGCCTTCAGCGTTTTTGCTTCTTCGTACTTGCTGATGGCCAGGTCGTAATGCCCGTTTTCAAAAAGCCGGTCGGCTTCTGCGATGAGGCTGTTGTAGGCTGTGTCCTTACGCTCCTGCTCGGCCTGCTGCCTGAAAATATCTTCAATTGCTGCCAGTTGGTCTTTAGGGTAACTGTCGTCAGGCTTGGTTTCGAGGGCGGTTTGGTACAGCGATTTTGCCCTTTCGTACTCCCCGTCTTTAAAAAACCTGTCGGCCTCTGCAACTTTTTGGGCATAATCTGCCTCAAAGGCCTTTTGTTGTTCGGCAAAGTAGGCTTTGATCTCTTCAAGTTTTGCTTTCGGGTATTTTTCAGCGGGTTTCAGTGTCAGGGCCAGGTTGTACTCGGCCCTTGCTTCAGTGTACAAATTAAGCCCCAGCAAGCTGTCGGCTCTTTCAACCGAACGGCGGTAGTTGTTTTCCAGGTCTTTTCGCTGCAAGGCAAGCTGGTCTTCAATTTTGCTGATCATGTCAACGGGGTAGGAGTTTTCAGGCCACAATTTTCCGGCTTCGCGGTATTTTTCTTCGGCTGCCGTAAAATCCTTGCTGATATACAATTCGTCGGCAGCGCCGACTACTTCGTTGTATTGTTGTTGCTTCTCGGCCTGCGGACGGATTTCTTCAATTTTTTGGGCAATCTTTTCATCCTCGGGAAAAAGATTCTGGGCATTCTGGTAGTGTTCCAGTGCAGTGGCGTAATCCTTTACCAGCAGGTAACGGCCTGCCGCTTCTGTTTCCTCTTTGTAGGTCACCAGTTTGGATTCATACTCGGTCTCCAGTTGCCTGGCCGTTTCAATTTTTTCGGTTGGGGTGCTCCGCTCGGGATAAATGATGCGTGCCTGACCGAAAGCCTTGATGGCTTCGGGATAATTTTTTTCAGCCATCAGTTTCTCCCCTTTTTCCATGGCTTTGTTGTACGAAGCTATCCGCTCCTTTTCTTCGTTTTTAACCCTGAGGATGTCGGCGATCTTCTTGTTAGCGTACTCGTCACCAGGCACCACCTCCAGGGCTTTGCGGTACTGGGTAAGGGCTTTGTCGTACGCCCCTTCCTCGTAAAAAACATCGGCAAGGTCAACGATGTCAAAGTATTCATCTTCCTTTTCCATTCCGGCTTTCAAAAGCTCGACGATGGCCGAGATCTGGCTTTTGGCGTAGCTGTCGCCAGCCTTGTATTTCAAAGCCATCTGGTAATAGGCTTTGGCATCAAGGTATTTTTTTTGTTTGTAATAACGGTCCCCCATTTCGATGGCTTCGTCAAAACTGCCGATCTGTTGTGCGAAGAGGGGGGGTAGCAGGAGAAGGAGCAGAAAGAGCAGGGAAACACTGCGTAGAAGGGCCATTTGTTGTCGGGTAGTCGGGTTGCGCATCGGCTTCAGTTCGATTGATGGTTTAACGCAGAATGCTTGTTATTATTTTCCGAAAACACCAGCCCGTCGCGGATGGTCAGCGTGCGGTCGGCCATCTTTGCCAGTTCCAGGTTGTGGGTAACGATGACGAATGTTTGCCCCAGTTCTTCTCTAAGCCTGAAAAACAACTCGTGCAGTGACTGCGAAGACTCCGAGTCGAGGTTGCCCGATGGCTCGTCGGCCAGGATGACTGCCGGTTTGTTGATCAACGCGCGGGCAATGGCTACACGTTGTTGCTCGCCTCCTGAAAGTTCGGCAGGTTTGTGTGAGGCACGTTCGGTGATGCCCATGATGTCAAGCAGTTGTTGGGCATCATTTTCGGCTTCGCTCCGGCTCCGGCCCGCGATATAGGCCGGGATGCAGATGTTTTCCAGAGCGGTAAACTCAGGCAACAGGTGGTGAAACTGAAAAACAAAACCGATTTTTTGGTTCCTGAAATTTGACAGCTCCCGGTCGTTGAGCTTGGAAACTTCCACACCGTCAATTGTGACACTGCCCTGTTCGTGTTTTTCGATGGTGCCCAGCACCTGAAGCAAAGTCGATTTTCCGGAACCCGATGCGCCGACAATGGAGATGATCTCGCCGGATTCGACGTCCAGCTTAACGCCTTTCAGCACCTGAAGTTTGCCGTAGGATTTGTGAATGTTTCGGGCACGGATCATACAAAAAAGATTAATTTGCAAAGATAGGAAATGAATCCTGAAACCAAGGAAACCGGGAATTTTGATTTTCGTCCCTGAACAGCGGGATTTTTATTTGTAAGATGTTAGTGAGGCGGTTTTCAGAGAAAGCCCTATTTTTACAGCCCGAATGTAATTCCGTTACCCATGAAAAAATCCTTATTCTTTTTATCTGTTTTCCTGGTGTTGATGTCCCTTAAATCTGCAGCCTATGAGGGCGACACCCTGATTGTACAAACCATTGACTTTAACACGCCACCGCTGCCGGGATGGAATTCACCCCGATCGGGAACTTATCTTTTTCCTTCCGATACAGCCAGTTTTTCAAAGATACTGATGTATTACACCCTCAAGTGCGACCCCAACCAGAACCCTGCCTGCGGCGAGTGGGACTACACTACCCGTACCAGTATCATGGAGCACACCGGCGAACTGGATTCAAACCTTTACTACCACCCCAATTACGTTGTCAACAACGCTTCGCCTGACAGCTTTATGCTGATGAACAGCACTTCGTTTTATTACCGTGCTTCGCTTGAGTACACCAATCAGACAATACCGGTAAACACGGCCGAACCGGGCAGCGGCGGGCAGCAGTTCGGCCTGCCGTTCGACACCGCATCGCCTGACGGACGCGCCCAGTTTGTTTACACAGCGGCAGAGTTGCAGGCTGCCGATTTGCAGTCCGGCGACATCACCGGCCTGGAGTGGAAGGTGCTGAGCGGGCAATTCGATGCCGGACATTTTCAGATCAGGATGGCACAAATCGATACCGACACCCTGCCGGCAGACTCGATGATCACCTACAGCCTGGAAACCGTTTACCGTAAAAACACCCTGCTGAGTACAGGTAGTTTTCAAACAGACTTTTCTTTTCCTTTTAACTGGGACGGCAGCTCCAATATTCTGGTTGACCTGAGCTACGCTACCTACAGCGGCAGTGCCACCCTCGAAGCCGACTTGTCCGGAACAAACCAAAGCGTGACTTCGTCCGTTGCCGACTACTTTCTGGATTTTGAAGGCTGGGATTACATTTCGGTTCCGCCCGAAGTGTTTCAAACGGTTGACAGCGCCATCACCATCGCCTTCTGGCAATATGGCAACCCGGCCAAACAACCTGTTAACAATTCCATTTTTCAGGGTTTCGACAGCGCCGGGAACAAGGTCCTCAATGTGCACATGCCCTGGGGTAACGAACGCATTTACTGGGATGCCGGCTGGGCCGACGGGGGTTACGACCGCATCGACCGCGGAGCCCCCAAACCGTCCAATTATGAAGGGCAATGGAACCACTGGGCTTTCACCAAAGACGTGCATACCGGACAAATGCGCATGTACCTGAACGGTGTGCTCTGGAACATAGGTTCTTCCAAAGACCGGGTGATGAAAGGCATCACCACTTTCAGGATCGGGGCCAGTGTGCTCAACAAGAATTATTATGCCGGGATGATTGATGAGTTTCAGGTGTGGGACACGGTTCTCGACTGGGATGTGATCAAGGAATGGATGAACAGGGACATTACGCCTGACCATCCCCAGTACAACCACCTCCGGGCCTACTACCAGATGAACGAAGGCAGCGGCTTTGAAGTGGCCGACAGCAGCCCCAACGGTTTTGATGCCATGGGCATGTTCGGTTATCCGGAGTGGATGGGCCATAAAGGAGCCGGCCGTTTCAGAAATGCTGCCGGAACCCCCAACCGGCCGCATCTGGTGTTTCAGAATGGTAATTACGATGCGACCTCGCTTGATTCGACGGTGGTTGTGGACACTTTTGCCCATGCTCCGGTCAACATCGTTTTTTATGAAGCTGACGATCCGCCGACACCCACCGACACGGTGACCAAATGGCCTTCGTATTACGACAATTACGTTTACGACGCCGGCGGCAAGGCCACCGATTCAACGCTTGTAACACCGGACAGCACCATTTACCGCGTTGACATGCCTTACTACGGCGAACCTTACGAAGTGGTAATCCCCTGGGAGATTGCAAGGTTCATCACCCCTTACGGTAACGGCCTCAGCCTGGGCGATGGTTTTACCTGGGTGTACGACGTGACGGACTACGCACCCTTGCTGCACGATTCGGTACACATCAAAGCAGGCAATTTCCAGGAACTGCTGGACCTGAAGTTTTACATGATTGAAGGCACCCCGCCGCGGGATGTTTACAAAGTTGAAAAGGTTTACTCGGGCTACTTCAATCTGAATAATTTTCCCAACCTGGTTCCGCCCGACACCATCGCACTGCTTGACAGCGCATCCACGTTTAAGATCAAAACGCGTACCTCGGGCCACCTTTTCAGCAACCCGACAAACTGTGCCGAGTTTTGTTACAAAGTCCACGACCTATTGGTGAATGACGAAGAAGTGCATGCCTGGCAAATCATTCGCGAGTGTTCCGACAATCCGCTTTACCCCCAAGGGGGTACCTGGATTTACGATCGTGCCGGCTGGTGCCCTGGCTTTAAAGTGGATGAGCAGGACATCGAGATCACCCCTTACATTACAGGTGACACCGTCATCATCGATTACAATTCGCAGCCCGACCAGTACGGGGCATACTCACTGGTGGTGCATTTGTTTTCTTACGGAGCGCCCAATTTTAACCTTGATGCAGCCGTTGACGAAGTTGTGGCGCCCAACAGGCTGAAACGTTACGCGAGGTTCAATCCCTCGGCTTCGGGGCCGATCATCGTGATACAAAACCGTGGCGCTGACACCCTCACCCAACTGACCATCAATTACGGCCCCCTGGGCACACAGAAAGCCTACAACTGGACGGGCAACCTTCCTTTCATGGAAAAAGACACCGTCCGGCTGGATGCCTTCGACTGGAGTGAATGGGACCTGGGCGACGGACAATTCAATGTTGCGCTGAACAATCCCAACGGAGGTGCGGATGAAAACAACGTCAACGACACTTACCACACGGAGTATGATATGCCGGATACTTATCCTGGAACTATCGTGATTCATTTCAAAACCAACAAAGCGGCTTACCAGAACCGTTACGAGTTTCTCACCAACACGGGATTTCAAATCTGGGAAAAGAAGAACTTTCAGAACCAGACCCTTTACATCGACACCCTGACCCTGCTCAACGGTGCTTACGACTTTTACCTCTGGGACAGCGGTGACAACGGCATTTCTTTCTGGGCCAACAACGAAGGGAGTGGCTACCTGAAGTTTTACGACCTGAACGGGGATATTGTCAGGGAATTCAACGGCGATTTCGGCGACCGGATCTACAACAGCTTTTACACTGACATTTACCTTGGCGGCACTGACCTGAAAGCGGGTCACCTGAGCTTCGACATCCTGCCCAATCCCAACGACGGACGCTTTGTGGTTTCGTACGCCCTGGAAAATGAGGAAGAAATTGCCCTCGCCGTTTATAACAGTGCCGGGCAGCAAATGTGGAGCCGGAGGCTGGATGGTAAAGGGCAGGGCAGTGTCAGTGTTGATTCCGGTGATCTCCCGGCCGGCATCTATTCCTGTGTTTTGCGTTCCGGTGGAAGAACACTCAGTAAAAAATTTATCATCAGCAGGTAGTGCGGGAACAATTTGTTCAGCAGCTTTTAAAAAAGATCAGAGACATGTTGGAAGACGTTTTGCTCATTGCCGACAAACACCGTGAAGCAGGTGCGTCGATTGTTAAAGAAATTTTAAAGAGGAAAAAGCCCAAATTCATCGTGGCCATCTCGGGTGAATCGGGCTCTGGCAAGTCGGAGCTGACCCACGTGGTGGCAAAAGAAATGCGCAAGCACGGCATCTTTGCAAAGCCTGTTCATATCGATAATTTTTACAACACACTGCCCCTTGAACGCACCCGGTGGCGTATCAAAAACGGTATCGAAAAGGTCGTGGGGCCCGGCGAGTACAAATGGGATGAGATCAACCGGGTGATTGATGATTTCAAAAACAGCCGTCATTCTTCCATGCCCTGCGTGGACCTGGTGACCGAACAGGTGGATACACTGACAACAGACTTCAACGGTATCGACATGCTGATCATCGACGGCTTGTACGCCATCAAAACCGAAGGCGTTGATTTGGCCGTTTTTATCGAGCTCACTTATCACGAAACCAAAAAGGCTCAAAAGGACAGGGGTAAAGAGCCGCAGAACGAATACCGGATGCGGGTGCTGGAGCAGGAACACCGGCAGGTTCAACGATTGAAGTACAAGGCCGATTTGTTGGTGAATATGGATTACAAGCTTGTCCCCGCGGAGTAAGTTTCCCCTTTGCGAGTGCTCTCAACGACGAACGGGATGAGTAAGATTCCTGTTTCACAGGCAGGAGATTCTCGCGGCACACCAACCCGCTGCCCGTCCCGCGGGTGCCTCAGAATTGGACGAAAGAGGTTTACCCCCAAGCCTAAGCCATCCAGCCGTCTAACCATCAATCCATCACCCCAACCATCACATTTCCCTCACATCCACATGCGAACCGCTTTCGTATTGCCGGGTTTTTCCCATTGCTTTGACCAGCACGGGGGCGGCTGTAACAGGGTCGGGCATCAGCTCGGTGTAGCGTGCCTGCTGCAGGGTTTTTGCCGAAGGGTATTTTTCCGTTTCTTTGATGGCACAGATGTAATCCTGCATCTTCGTATCCACCAGTCCGGGGGCAAGAGCGCTGAAATGGATGTTTGGGTATTCGTTAGCGTAAATGTTCATCAGTCTGTCCAATCCGGCTTTCGACATGGAATAAGCACCCCAGCCGGGAGTACTTCGCAGGGCAGCTCCCGACGAAATTCCGACAACATGTTTGATCTTGACCTTCAGCGAAAAAAGAATATCGAGCAAAACCTTGTTGGCCCAGACATTGACCTCGAACACCCGCTTCATTTCATCCACAGATGTTTCCTCCATAAATTTGATCTCGCCCAGAATACCCGCATTCAGCACCACAAGGTCGAAGTAACCGGCCTTGTTTAAAAAAGCGGGTGCAAGTTTTTCCACAATCCCGAAATCTGTCAGGTCAATGTTGAGATGATGATAGTTTTCAAAGCCGGACAATTTGCTGTTGTCCCTCCTGCTCATTCCCCAAACCTTGTCGCCGTTTTTCAGAAATTCCTGTGCCAGCCCGTAACCGATGCCCGAGCTGGTTCCCGTAATCAGAATGTTCATGGTTGATGAAGTTTTTTTTGTTTGTTCGGATCGTCCACATCATTGACAAGGAGTGTTAAGAATCCGGCAAGGATCATTGAGGCTCCGCCAAGTACCAGTGCATAGATCGGTTCACCTCCGGCAAGGGTTTTCACGAAAAAACCGAGGATGCTGGCAGCCAGGATTTGGGGGATCACGATAAAAAAGTTGAAAATCCCCATGTAAACCCCCAGTTTGTGTTGCGGCAGTGAGCCCGTGAGGATGGCATAAGGCATGGCCAGAATGCTGGCCCAGGCCAGCCCCACACCCACCATCGAGATGATCAGCAGCCTGGGGTCGTGGAAAAAATAAACGGATGTCAATCCCAGTCCGCCGGCAACCAGCGCGATGAGGTGGGTGACCTTCCTGTTCGTGTATTTGGCAAGAACGGGCAACAGAAAAGCGACCACCGCGGCAAAACCGTTGTAAACGGCAAACATAATCCCAACCCAGTTGGCGCCGGTGTTGAACAGCTCCGACCTGGAATCGGTGGTGCCGTAAATGTGGCTGGTTACGGCAGCCGTTGTGTAAATCCACATGGCAAACAGGGCAAACCACGAAAAAAACTGGACAACGGCCAGTTGTTTCATCGTGGCCGGCATTTTGAACAGGTCGTTGATCACTTCCACAAACCCGTTTTTTTCTTTTCCCGAGCTGATCAGCGAACCGGTCAAAAGCTGAACCAGCCCGAAAACCATCAGGCCGAATCCAAGAATGTACAATTCGGCTTCCAGGTCAAAATAATAGACCAGCCATGCCAGGACTGCCCCGCCGGTGAGCCAGAAAACACTGCTTTTCAGAAAACGCCCTGCCGGGAGTATTTCGTCTGCTTCTTTTTCGGTTCGGAGCTGCTCCGTATTTTCTTCCGCAAATGCTTTCAGTTCTTCGGGCGAGTACTCTTTGGTTCGTAAAACGGTCCAGAGTACGGCAACAAAAAAAATGGCGCCCCCGATATAGAACGAATACTTTACCGAAGGAGGGATCACCCCCTCTGGAGCAGTATTGGCTATCCCCAGCCAGTTGGTTAGCATGTAAGGCAGTGCCGAAGCCACCACCGCGCCGGTGCCGATAAAAAAGCTTTGCATGGCAAAGCCTTTGGTGCGTTGCTCCGAAGGCAGCATGTCGCCCACAAAAGCCCGGAACGGTTCCATGGAGATGTTGATGGAGGCGTCCATGATCCAGAGCATGCCTGCAGCCATCCATAAAGCGGGTGAGTTGGGCATGATAAACAAAGCCAGTGAGGCCAGTATGGCGCCCACGAGAAAATAAGGCCGTCTTCTGCCGAAGCGGTTCCACGTGTTGTCGCTCATGTGCCCGATGATGGGCTGGATGATCAAACCCGTGACAGGTGCCGCTATCCACAAAATGGGGATGTCTTCAACACTGGCTCCCAGGGTTTCAAAAATGCGGCTGACATTGGCATTTTGCAAGGCAAACCCAAACTGTATTCCCAGGAAGCCGAAACTCATATTCCAGATTTCCCAAAAGCTTAAGCGCGGCTTGGTTCTCATAAAGTCAATCTTTTAAGGCCCCGAAAGTAAGGGAAATTCAAATGCAAAAGCTTTTCCAGGCCGTATTTTCCGCGATATTCTTGCCGGAAGAGGCTGCTGAACAGCTTGTTTGTGCCGGGCTTTCTGTTTGCAATCGTTTGCAATAATTTTTCAGGGTTCAATTTTTTAACCGGTTGTCAGGGGGGGATTCGAACAAAAGCCGCGAGCCAGTTTTTCGGATTCTTTATTTTTGCCACATTAATTGCCTAAACCAACTGATGGACAAGCGCTGTACATTCTTGATTTTCATATTATTTTTAACCAGCTTCGCTGTAAAGGCGCAGAAAATAGACACGATCTATCACATCAACGGCAATGTGTTGACCGGTGACTTAAAAAAATGGTCTACGGTGTGGTAACCTGGAAAATGGACGGAATGGGGACCATCAGTCTGGAAGAGGTGAAAATGAGAACCCTCAAATCGCCTAAGAAATTTGAGGTTAAATTGAAAAACGGACAAATTTATTTTGGCTCCCTGGACACCTCCGGTTTTGACCGGAAGGTAAACATTGTCCTGACCAACGGCCGGGAGTTGGTTGACCTTGATGACATTGTGGAGATTTATCCCATCAGGCGCAGCTTCTGGCTCCGCACTAGCGGTAATTTCAGTCTGGGGGCAAACTACTCCAAAGGTAGTGATGTGGCAACGATTGTTTTTTCGGGAAACCTGACTTACCGAAAGCGAAAGTCCAGTTTTTATCTGAACTGGGATAACAACTCTACGATTCAGTCGGACACGCTTAGTGCCACCAAGGCCGATGCGACCGTATCCTGGGAGCGTATGCTTAAAAAAAAATGGTCGTTGGGCACAATCCTGGGCATAAACCAGAACTCGGAACTGGGAACCAAACTCAGGCTTAACTTCGCCCTGCTCGGGATACACGACTTTGTTTACAACAACTGGAACAGGTTTTATGGTGGCGCCGGATTGAGTGTTCAGCGGGAAACACCCTTCGACAGTTCCGCAATTTCAAACGACCTTGCGGGTATTGTCAGCGTCGTTTGGAAGGTCTACAAGTACACCAACCCGAAAGTATGGGTAGATATCAATGCCAATTACATCCCTTATTTTACTTCAAGCGGCAGGACAAGGCTGGACTTCAACGTGAATCCGAAAGTAAGTGTGGTCAACAACGATCTGAAACTCGGATTCAGGATTTACTATACTTACGACAGCGAGCCTACCGCTGAAACGGGTGCTTCTGACGACTGGGGCTTTAATCTCGAGATAACTTATAGTTTGCATTGACTTTAATAAAGAAAAAACCTTGAAACAAACATTCGGTAAAGAAGAACGCTTACGCAGCAAGAAGCAGATTGACAGGCTCTTTGTGAAGGGCGAGTCATTTTTTGTTTACCCTTTTAAGGTGATTTTTCTAAGCGTTCGTGGTGGAGATTCTGAATTGCCAAAAGTTCTCATCACCGTCTCGAAAAGAAACTTTAAAAAAGCAGTTGACCGCAACAAGCTCAAACGCCTGATACGCGAAGCCTACCGGAAAAATAAAGCAGCGCTTCTGACATCCAGTGAAATGAATAGGCACACACTAATTGTAGGGCTTATTTACACGGGTAAAACAATACTTCCGTACGCTGAGATAGAAAGAAAAATAATCCTAATTTTGCAGCGCTTAAACATGGGGGATGAGGAAACTTCTGGGTGAATTTTTTGTACTACTTATCCGTGTGTATCAGTACACGCTTTCCCCCTTTATTGGCAGGTCGTGCCGTTATACGCCGACCTGTTCTGTTTACAGCGTTGAGGCCATTCGTAAACACGGCCCTTTCAGGGGAGGATGGATGGCCATCAAGCGGATAAGTTCGTGTAACCCATGGGGGGGCAGCGGATACGATCCCGTACCTTAATGATAAAAATGACTATTATGTTTAAAACCAGCTTTCGGATTGTTCTTGTTTTTGTTTTGATGTCGGTGTTTGGCCTGGTGCAGGCCCAGGACAAAAACAATTTCGAACTTTCCAAAAATATTGAGATCTACATTGATGTCCTGCGGCAACTGAACCTGAATTATGCCGATAACATCAACCCGGGCGATCTGACAAAAACGGCCATTGATGCCATGCTTGAGAAGCTGGATCCTTACACGGTTTACATCCCCGAGTCGAAAATCGAAGATTTTGAGTTGATGACAAGGGGTGAATATGGTGGTATCGGCTCCCTCATCCAGAAACAGGGTGAATACGTTGTGATCTCGGAACCTTACGAAGGCTTTCCGGCGCAGAAAGCCGGTTTGAAACCCGGCGACAAGATCATTGATATTGACGGTGAACCGGCGAAAGGAAAAAAATCTGCCGCCGTCAGCGAAAAGCTGAAAGGTACACCGGGTACCAGCCTGACACTGACTGTGCAGCCTTACGGCGATACGGTAACCAAAACGGTGGAACTGGTCAGGGAAAAAGTAAAAATACCCAATATTCCTTACTACGGTATGATAAGCGAAAACATCGGCTACATTGCGCTGATGCAGTTCAATCCCAATGCCGCTGCCGATGTGAAGAAAGCCTTCATAGACCTGAAATCGAATAATGAACTTACCGGACTTGTCATCGACTTGCGCGGGAACGGTGGCGGGCTGCTGAATGAGGCTGTCGGGATCGTCAATATATTCGTGCCCAGGGGACAGGCTGTGGTTACCACCAAGGGTAAACTAAAGTCGGAAACACAAGTGCACCGAACCAGGGGTAATGCCGTGGACACAAAAATTCCGCTGGTCGTGCTGGTGAACGGCAACAGCGCTTCGGCCTCGGAAATCGTTGCCGGTGCCATCCAGGACCTGGACAGGGGTGTCATCATCGGCGAACGTACCTTCGGAAAAGGACTTGTCCAGAATGTGCTGCCTTTGCCTTACAATGCCAAAATAAAGGTTACCATTGCCAAGTATTACATTCCCAGCGGCAGGTGTATTCAGGCCATTGACTATTTCCATGAAAACGGCAACGAAAAAGCCGCTAGGGTACCTGATTCACTCATCTCGGCCTTCAAGACAAAAGGTGGCCGGACCGTGTACGACGGAGGGGGGATTGAGCCCGACATCCTTGCCGACGTGAAAGAATTCAGCCAGATCACCGGTGACCTCTACGCCGGCAACTATATTTTCAATTATGCCAATCATTTTGCCATTTCACATCAGGAAATTAAGCCACCTGCGCAGTTTACCATCGACAGTGTTATTTTTGAAGACTTCAAGAAGTTAATTACCGATCAGGATTTCGATTACCTGACGGAGACAGAATCGCTGTTGAAGAAACTTAAAAGCAGCATCGAAAGAGAAAAGTACGATGGAGTTTTGCAGACACACATCGACGCCATGGAAAAAGCCCTGGCAGAGGAAAAACAGCGCGACATTGATAAATACAGGGACGAAATTGAGGACTTGTTACTGGTTGAGATCGTCAGCCGTTACTATTACCAAAAAGGAAAACTTGAAGCTGCGCTAAAAGATGACCCGGTGAGTGCCAAAGCCGTTGAAATACTCAAAGACACTGCCGGCTATGCCTCTGTTTTAAAGGCCCCGAAAACCAGCGGACAAAAAAATTAGCAGCGCTGAAGCATGTTTAATTCCAGTACAAATATTCACTCGTCAGCGTATTTCATTACATTGGTTCTCCTGGCCATGAGCCTGCCCTTGTCGAAGTTTGCCATGAGTGTGACGGAATTCCTGCTGCTGGCCATGTGGCTGTGGTCGGGTTTTTCTTTCCGCATTTCGTGGCGTTTTTTTAAAATCGGCGGGTTTTTTAAAGGTGTAATCCATTTTACGTCCTATGTCTTTTCGCTGGCATACCACAACCTGATTGACAAGTTCGGGCTGTTTTTCAGAAACAGGGCAGCCGTCATTTTTGCTTCCATTTACTTTCTGCACCTTCAGGGGGTTTTGTTTACCTCCGATTACGAATACGCCCTCAAAGACTTACGCATTAAGCTCCCCCTGTTGTTGTTTCCGGTGGTTTTTTCCACCATGGAAAAGATCGGTTACAGAAGATTCAGAATATTGATGCTGGCTTACACGGCTTCTGTTTTTGCCGGCACCATCATTAGCATGGGTATCTTTTTTCAGGCCGAGTATGTGGACATCCGGGAAATCTCCCCCTTTATTTCTTCCATCCGCTTTGGCCTCAATATTTGCTTTGCTTTTTTTACACTGTTTTATTTTGTCTTTTATGACCACTATTTCAAACGGTGGCATAAAATTGCTTTTGCCCTGCTGGCCACCTGGTTTGTATTCTTTCTGGTCATTCTCGAATCGGTTACAGGACTGGGCATCATCGTGGTAATTGTTGTTGCCTATCTGGTTGATCAGTTGTTCAAAACCAAATACGTTTACCTGAAAACGGCATTTGTGCTGCTGGCAGTGGCCATCCCGCTCGGGCTGTTTCTGTACGTGCATCACACCATCAAGGCTGCCACCCATGCGCCACCCGTTAACCTCGAGCAACTGGACAAATATACTGCCCGCGGGAACCCTTATGTCAGCGACACCTCGCAAAGCAATATCGAAGACGTAAAATACATTGGTCTTTACATTTGTTACGAAGAACTGGAACAGGCCTGGTCCGAACGAAGTAACCTGAACATTAACGGACTTACTGAAAACGGACAAGTCGTCCTCGGAACACTGATCCGCTACCTGACCTCCAGGGACCTGCGCAAAGATGCAGATGGTGTTGCAGCCCTGAGCGACTGGGATATCCGGATGATCGAAAAAGGGGTGGCCAATTACAATTATATTGTTAATCCCGGCCTGCGCGTGCGCATCCTGAAAATACTGATGGGGTACGATGTTTACAAAAAAACGGGCGACCCCAGTGGCAGTTCCGTTATGCAACGGATCGAGTATTCCATCGCTTCGATGGTACTGATAAGGAAGCACTTTTGGTTCGGTGTGGGTACCGGCGACCTGGAAGATGCCTTGAACAATCAGTACAAGCAAATGGGATCGGAGTTAAAGATCCGCTACCGCTTTCATGCTCACAACCAGTTCCTGGCTATCTTCATCACTTTTGGGGTGTTCGGCTTTTTGTGGTTTATTTTTGCCCTGGTGTACCCACCCATCAAGGAAAAACGGTTTGGGGATTTCTTTTTCGTGACTTTCTTCCTGATCACAATATTCTCCATGCTTTCCGATGACACTTTCGAAACACAGGCAGGAGCAACCTTTTTTGCATTTTTCTATTCGTTTCTGCTCTTTGGGAAAGAGAAGCGGAATATAAAAACCTAGTGTCAAGTCAGGTACATAAAGCCGGTTTTTGTGAAACAATACGGAAATAGGAATTGACCTAATTATCTAATTACTCTAAATTAATTTCTAAATCCAGAACGTTCAATACTTGTGATTTAAGTTTAGAAATTGATTTTTTCAACTATTGTTTTTCAGGAAATTATATCCACCCTTTAATTTTGTAATAAACAATAGCCGTATATTCCCGTAAAACAAGAATTTCATAATTAAGGTAGCTCCACATATTATATCTCAACAACAAACCAATACCTTTTTTTTTGTCTTTGCTTTCAAGTTTAATTTCATCAACAGGTTTTTCGAAAGCCGGCAAGCTGCCGACCTTGGTAAATCCAACTTTTTGAAACGTCCTGATTGCCCTGTACATGTGTTCGGGGCTTGTTATTATTAAGAGCGAAATTTCTTTTTTATTGATCTCTGACCTTTTCCCAATATTTACTGCTTGAGACCGTGTATTAAAACCAAACGGTTCAAATTCAATTCTTGCGGAATCAATTCCTTTTAAGATTAATTCTTTTGCCATCAGTTTAAGCTGAAACAAGCTGTCAGGTCCATCTGTGAAGGGTAAAGCAATAATTATTTTCGCATCCTTTACTTTATTTGCAGCTTCGGCACCATAATAGGTTCTGATCAAACCCTCGGGACTTGGCATCCCTGATCCGCCAAGTATAACAATAACATCGGGATTAGACGTGAGTACAGTGCCGGTTGAAGCAAGCTTGTAATAAGCATTAAAGGGGATGTCGGTAAAACTTAAGAACAGCATTGCAATAAAGAGAGATCCCGTACCGTATAAAACCCATTTTGTAAAGATCAATACTTTTTTCATAAAGCCTGTATTGAATTTAAGTCTATTATTTATCATGGGTGACATTGCAGAAAATAAATGATAGAGAAACTCTTACCAGAAAATGTTTTTCAAAGATAGCTTAAAATTCATGAATGATCTATAGGGTCAGGACTTAATTCTTTCGCAGTTATTGCTCGCTTTTTGAACTTTGTGATTTGTTATTTACTATTTTAGCATTTAAATACGTGTAATGAAAGTCAAAAACATCCGTATCCGGATTGAAGAATATGCGCAAGGCGAGCATCTTCCCGAGCCCGATAGATTATTGCTGGACGAGGCCCGCGAGGCCACAAGAACCTCTTATTCACCTTATTCAGAGTTCCGCGTGGGCGCGGCCGTCTTGCTTGAGAACGGTCTGGTGATCAGGGGAAGCAACCAGGAAAACGCTTCCTATCCGCTGGGGCTGTGTGCCGAAAGGGTTGCCCTTTTTCATGCCAACGCGGTTTACCCGGAGTTAAAGGTGGTGGCCATTGCGATCTCTGCCGAAGCACAAAATTTTGTAACACGATCACCGGTAACACCCTGTGGTGGCTGCCGTCAGGTGATGGCAGAAGTGGAGAACCGACGAGACGCACCTATACGCATCATCATGAGCGGACAGGAAGGTGTCATCCAGCTTGTTCACGGCATTGAAGACCTGCTGCCACTGAGTTTCAGGGAAGATAACCTGAAGAAGAAACGGGAGGAGTAGAGCGGGTGGAATGGCTTTGAATTGTTCAGCTTTGTTGTGTCAGCACCGGGCAATTCCCTCTTGCTTCAATCCACCCAGGTGACTGCATTCACACAAAGTATTCATGTTCTCAAAAGAAACAGGAAGTTTGTCGTATTTGAAAATATCTTTGAGCGATAGATTTTTGTAATTGTCACCCGCAGACAATTCCACATCTTCCATTGTCATCTGACAGGGATGTTCATAACCGCAGGCGTGTGTGATCTCTATTATTTCTTTCCGAAGGGTCTTGATGTAATTATAGCATCGCTCTGACTTCAGCTCGGAATCGAGTCCTGCCCTGAGCCATTTGTTTTGTGTTGCGATCCCCGTCGGACAAGTGTTGGTATGACATTTTTGAGCCTGAATGCAACCAATTGACATCATTGCTTCCCTTGCCACATTAACAAGGTCTGCCCCCATGGCAAAAGCCATCAGTGCATTGGCGGGAAACCCTAACTTGCCTGAGGCAATAAAGACGATTCTTTCGGCAATTCCCTTCTCAAGAAATATTTTATAAACCTCATTAAAGGCATAAACGAAAGGAATTGAAACATGATCGGCAAATGAAGGCGGTGCGGCTCCTGTTCCCCCTTCCCCTCCGTCAATTGTGATGAAATCGGGCCCTTTGTTATTTTTTATCATTAAAGCGGCAAGCTCGTGCCAGGCATCCAACTGGCCCACCGCGGCCTTAATGCCTACCGGAAGGCCGGACCTTTCGGCAACTTTTTCTATAAAGTTTATCAGTTCCGGAAGATTGGAAAAAGCCGAATGATTTGGCGGGGAAATGACATCCTTTCCAACTGGAACTCCTCTGATTTCAGCAATCTCTTTTGTGATCTTCGCAGCAGGCAGTACGCCACCTTTACCCGGTTTTGCCCCTTGCGAAAGTTTTATCTCGATGGCTTTGATCATGGGTTTCTTTGCCAGCAATTCTTCTAACTTTTCAAAAGAAAAGCTGCCCTCTGCGTCTCTCACACCAAAGTAAGCCGTACCAATCTGAAGAATTACATCGGCCCCGTAACTGTGGTAAGGTGACATGCTTCCTTCGCCGGTATTGTGATAACAACCTGCTTTTAATGCTCCTTTGTTCAGTGCGGTTATTGCATTGGATGATAATGAACCGAAACTCATTGCAGAAATATTTATAATGGAATAAGGCCTGTAAGGTTTCTTTCTGCCGTTGTATGAGCCCATAATTTTCGCGCAGGGTAAAAAATCCTTCACGAAATAATTCGGGTGGCCTTCTAAAATACTGAAGGGAAACATGGAAGGTTTTAAAAAGATGTATCCCGCCCCAAATATATCTTTGTCCGTACCAAACGATTCGTAGTTATTTTGTTGTTTGGAAGAAGCATAAACCCACGAGCGCTGGCTTCTGTTAAATGGCAATTCTTCCCTGTTGTTTGCGACAATGTACTGCCGGAGTTCGGGCCCGACTCTTTCAAGAAGGTATCTTAATCGCCCGATCAGTGGAAAATTATGCCTGATGGTGTTTTTTTTGTTGAAAAAAATATCCTGAATCGTCAGAAAAACAAAAACAATGATAATTGCCAACAGCAATAATATTTGAATATTATGCCACGAGGTGATGTCTAAGATTGTAAAATACATGATGAATTGTTTTATGAGGAGTTAATCCGGAATGCAAATCTTAAAGCCGGAGACTGCGGAACATTGGCCATTCAAAGACCGATGCTGCAGGCATCTGTACCTGAAAAAACAAAGTGATGCAACCGTATCGTTTTAAAGATCACCGCCTGCCTGCTGCTGACGGAATCCCTTCCTACCTGATCACTTCTACTTCGGTGTAGCCCTCAATAATGTCTCCAACCTTGATGTCGTTGAAGTTTTCGATGTTCAGGCCGCATTCGTATCCTGCTGCCACTTCTTTCACATCGTCTTTGAAGCGTTTTAGCGATCCCAGTTTGCCGGTGTACACCACAATGCCATCCCTGATGATCCGTACACTGGTGTTCCTGGTAACCTTGCCGTCAAGCACGTAGCATCCGGCAATGGTACCCACTTTCGTTATCTTGAAAGTTTCGCGCACCTCGATGTTGCAGACGATCTTTTCTTACATCTTCGGTGCATGCATGCCTTTGATGGCATCTTCCAGTTCTTCGGTGGCCTGGTAAATAATGGAATACAGGCGAATGTCAATCTGTTCTTTCTCAGCCAGTTTGCGGGCCTGCGGAACAGGACGAACCTGGAATCCGATGATGATGGCGTCCGAGGCTGAAGCCAGCATGACGTCCGATTCGGTGATGGCACCCACGGCTTTGTGGATGACATTCACCTGCACCTCGTCAGTGGAGAGCTTCAGCAATGCATCGGTCAGTGCTTCGATGGAGCCGTCCACGTCACCTTTTACAATGATGTTCAGTTCTTTAAAGTCACCGATGGCAAGCCTGCGCCCGATTTCGTCCAGCGTAATGTGTTTTTGTGTCCGCATGCTTTGCTCACGCATCAGTTGCAGACGCTTGCTGGCCAGTTGTTTGGCTTCTTTTTCTTCTTTCATCACGTTGAACATGTCTCCTGCCTGTGGGGCCGCCGTTAACCCCAGAATAACGGACGGTTGTGAAGGCCCTGCTTTTTCAATGGGCTGGTTTCTTTCGTTAAACATGGCTTTTACCTTACCAAAGATAGGCCCTGCAAGAAGAATGTCTCCTTTTTTCAACATGCCGTCCTGAACCAGTACGGTGGCCACGTAGCCCCGGCCCTTGTCCAGTTGAGCCTCAATAACAGTTCCTTTTCCGGGCTTGTTGGGATTGGCTTTCAGATCGAGCATCTCGGCTTCGAGCAGTGTTTTTTCCAACAGGTCGGGAATCCCCATTCCCGTAATGGCCGATATTTCCTGTGACTGGAACTTTCCGCCCCATTCTTCAACAAGAATGTTCATTTGCGAAAGCTGCTCTTTGATTTTGTCGGAATTGGCACCGGGCTTGTCCATTTTGTTAAAGGCAAAAACGATGGGTACACCGGCAGCCTGGGCGTGGTTGATGGCCTCTTTGGTCTGAGGCATCACGCTGTCGTCAGCGGCAATTACAATGATCGCAATGTCGGTTACTTTGGCACCCCTGGCACGCATGGCGGTAAATGCTTCGTGGCCGGGAGTGTCGAGGAAGGTTATTTTTTTACCGCTCTCGGTTTCCACCTCGTAAGCCCCAATGTGCTGGGTAATGCCGCCGGCTTCTCCGGCAACGACATTTGCCTTCCGGATGTAGTCGAGCAGTTTGGTTTTTCCGTGGTCAACGTGCCCCATAACGGTGACAATGGGTGTGCGGGGAGACAGGTCTTCCGGTTTATCCTCTTCTTCCACAATGTCAAGGCTTTCCGAATCGTCAACGCTGACAAAGTCGACCTGGTAACCAAATTCTTCGGTAACCAGCGAAATGGTTTCTGCATCCAGCCGTTGGTTGATGGAAACAAACAAGCCCAACTGCATGCACACTTTTATGATCTCGTTGACGTTGGCGTCCATCATCGAAGCCAGCTCGTTGGCGGTGACGAACTCGGTAACTTTGAGGATGCCTTTTTCCTGCTCCTGGCGTTCCAGTTCTTCCTGCCTGTGCTGTGAGATGGTGTCGCGCTTCTGTCGGCGGTGTTTGGAGGCTTTCGACTTGCCCGTAGGGGTCAGTCGTGCAAGGGTTTCCTTGATTTGCTTCTGGATTTGTTCTTCGGTCAGTTGGGGAGCTGCTTTTCTGGCAGCACCTTTTTTGCCTTTACGTCCTCTGCTTTCATCGGTTGCAGCAGCCGTGGCTCCGGTTTGTTTGGTACGTATCCGCTTTCTTTTCTTTTTCTTTCCTGTGGCCACATCCGAGGAGGAAGCTACCGGTTTTTTCTTTTTGGGGCGAGCGTCTTCGGGCAAGTCGATTTTGCCCATCACTTTGGGGCCTGCCAGCTTTTCAACCTTGGTGGCCAGGAAGTTGCTTTCTTTTTTGGGTTCCGGAGTTTTGGGTTCCGCTTCTTCTTTGGTAACGGGTTTGGCTTCTGCTACTTTCTCAGTTTCAGGCTCCTGTTTTTTAACTTCTGCTTTTTTAGGTTTGGCAACAGTTTTTTCAGCATCCTTTTGTTTCCCGGCAGCCTCTTTTTCTTTTTGTGCTTTCGTTTTTTTCTTGGGTCTTGTTTTCTGGTTCAGGCCGTCGAGGTCGATTGTATCAACCACTTTGAGACCTTTCACCTCTGCTTCGGCTTTTTCTTCTTCGGGGGCTGCCTTTTCCTCTTCGGCAGTCACAGTTTCTTCTTTGGTTTCGGGAACACTTTCAGCCTTTTCTTCAGGCTTGGGTTTTACTTCCTCAATGGTTTCTTCTTTTTTATCCTTTTTGGTACCGGTTGGCGTGGACACGAAAGGGAGTCCGGTGTCTTTAATAAACAATTCGGTACTGGCGGGTTCTTCGCCTGGCGCTTCTTTTTTGTCTGTGGCCTTGTCTTTAATTGAGATGCTTTCTTTACCGATAAACTCCAGTTTTCGCTGTTCGGCTTTTTCCCGGGCTTCTTTGTCCTCGTGGTATTCTGCAGTGAGCAGGTTATACATCTCTTCCGTCAGCTTGGAGTTGGGGTTAGGGTTAATATCAAAGCCCTTCCCCTTAAGGAAATCAACAATCGTATCCCTGCCAATGTTGAATTCTTTAGCTGCTTTACTGAGTATTACTGCTTTGAATATTTCTGTCATAAATAATTTTTGGTGTGTTGCACAGCTCCGGTCGTGAAACGGGTAAAAATACAGTTTTTATTCAAACTCGGCTTTGAGTATTCTGATTACCTCCTGGATGGTCTTTTCTTCCAGGTCGGTACGGGCCACAAGGTCTTCCGGTTCAAGATCAAGTACGCTTTTTGCAGTGTCGCAACCGATTTTTTGTAGTTCTTTGATGATCCACTCGTCAATTTCGTCAGAAAATTCTATCAGGTCAACATCCTCCACTTCTGTATCCGAGTCGCGGTAAACATCAATTTCGTAGCCGGTCAGTTGTCCGGCAAGTTTAATGTTAAAACCGCCTTTTCCGATGGCCAGCGAAACCTGGTCGGGTTTCATGTACACCTCGGCACGCATGGTTTCTTCGTCCATTTTGATTGAAGTTACCTTTGCCGGCGACAGCGCCCTTTGGATCAGCAGGGGTGTGTTGGTGGTGTAATTGATCACGTCAATGTTTTCGTTCTTCAACTCGCGGACGATGCCGTGGATGCGCGAACCTTTCATTCCCACACAGGCACCTACCGGGTCGATGCGGTCATCGTACGACTCGACGGCGATTTTTGCCCTTTCGCCCGGTACGCGTACAATTTTCTTGATGGTGATCAAACCGTCGTAGATCTCCGGCACTTCGGCCTCGAACAATCTTTCGAGAAAAACCGGATCGGTACGCGAAATGATGATGATGGGGGTGTTGTTGCGCATGTCAACTTTTGAAACCACGGCACGGATGGTATCGCCCTTGCGGTAGTAATCCGAAGGAATTTGTTCCGACTTGGGCAGCAACAGTTCGATGCCTTCATCGTCAAGAACGAGGATCTCTTTTTTCCAGACCTGGTAAACCTCGCCGGTGATGATCTCACCCACGCTTTCCTTGTATTTTTTGTAGATGCTGTCTTTTTCGTAATCAAGGATCCTTGAAACGAGGTTCTGCCTTATGGATAATATTTCGCGTCTGCCAAAGTCTCTCAGCGACACCTGACGGGCGAACTCATCACCCAGCTCGAAATCGGGTTCGGTTTTGAGGGCTTCCGAATAGGCAATCTGCAGGTTTTTGTCTTCCACTTCCCCGTCTTCCACTATCTCGAGGTAATGCCAGATCTCCAGGTCGCCTTTGTCGATGTTTACAATGATGTCGAAGTTGGCATCTTCGCCAAATTTTTTCGTTAGCAAGCTGTGAAAAACGTCCTCCAGGATCCGCATCAGGGTTTCCCTGTCAATGTTTTTAAAGTCTTTAAATTCCGAAAAGGTTTCGACTAAATTAATGCTATCCATTTTTTTTATTGTTTTCATGTCAAATCATAAAACGATCAGCCCTTCGGTCCGGCTGATTTCATCCATTGGCAGCCGGACAACAGGCCCGGTTGCTAATTTTTTATTTTTTTTAACGATCTCTTCTTCCACTTCGATGTAAGCTTCATCCACCCGGCACAGTTTTCCACGCTTCACGCTTCCGTCTTTCAGCAGCACTTCCACCGGTCTGCCTACATTTTTCCTGTACTGACGCAGGTTGACAAAAGGCTGATCGATGCCGGCCGTTGACACCTTAAGATCGAAATCTTCGGTGTCACGGTCGAGGCTGCTTTCCACAAACCGGCTTACCGCCACACAATGGTCGATGGTTACACCGGAATCGCCGTCAATTACCACACTGATCTGGTTCGCCGGACTGACCTTGACGGAAACCACGAAACGGTCAGTCCCCTCCAGGCAGTCAGCTACCAATTCTTCTATTTTACTTTTCCTGATCATCGGCAATAAAAGAGGGGACGCTTGTCCCCTCATTTCTTTCTCTTTTACGTTGTTGTCCGACAAGGGCTCGAACCTTGACCGGCAGAACCAAAATCTGCAGTGCTACCATTACACCATCGGACAATCGGGGTGCAAAGATACTGCATTTTTCAAAAATGCAAATATAAATGTTAAAATAGTTAAATTTTCAGAATACAGGCTTGCAGAATCCCCTGGCACTTCAGCTTAAAGACCTGGTAGGACGGAATATAAGCCGTCGGAGAAAGGGGAATATCAAGCAGAAACCGGTCGTTTGATTTCGTCAGGAATTTTTTGTTTGAAGGCAATTCCGGTGCCTGAAAACAGCTTCGGAAACAGCTTTGATTTTACCAAAACACCGGCATCAAAAAGCAGATTCAAGACATTGGATTCTCCGTTTTTATGGAAGAGCTTTTTTCGGATGCTTTAAAAAATCTTAACTTGAAACGGAAATACTTCTAAAAGTCTTATTTTCGCCACATTGTTTTTTACGGTACAACACACTTCCTCATGGAAAACTTCAAGAAGATCAATAACATTACCGGTTGGATTATTTTTGCCATTGCCACGACGGTTTATTTTTTGACCCTTGAGCCCACCGCCAGTTGGTGGGACTGCGGCGAGTACATTGCCACGGCTTATAAGCTGCAGGTAGGCCACCCGCCCGGCGCACCGCTCTTCCAGTTGCTGGGCCGCTTCTTTTCGCTCTTTGCCTTTGGCGACCTGAGTAAAGTGGCGCTGATGATCAACATTATGTCGGCTTTGTCAAGCAGTTTTACTATTTTATTCCTGTTCTGGACCATCACCATGCTGTCCAAAAAGCTTTTTGTTGCTGCCAGCAGCAACGAAATTTCCAAGGGACAGGGATGGGCTGTAATCGGTGCCGGTGTTGTAGGTGCGTTGGCTTACACATTCTCCGATTCATTTTGGTTTTCGGCTGTTGAGGGCGAGGTTTATGCCATGTCGTCTTTCTTTACGGCCATTGTTTTCTGGGCGATTTTGCGCTGGGAGGAAGTGGCCGACCACCGGCACGGCTTCCGTTGGATACTGCTGATTGCCTACATTATGGGTTTGTCAATCGGTGTTCACCTGCTGAACCTGCTTGCCATTCCTGCCATCGTTTATGTTTATTATTTCAAGAAATACAAATTTACAACCAGGGGCTTTTTCGCTGCCGGGATTGTCTCCCTTTTGATCCTGTCGCTCATTATGTACATCATCATTCCGGGCATCGTTCAACTGGCCGGAAAGTTTGAGCTGTTTTTCATTAACAGTGTCGGTTTGCCGTTTAATTCGGGCACCATCATTTATTTCCTTCTGATTATCGGGTTAATTGTAAGTGGTCTTTACTACACAAGAAAAAAAGCTAAAGTAGTACTGAATACCGGTATCCTGGCCATTTTATTTATTCTCATCGGTTACTCCTCCTTTTTTGTGCTGGTGATCAGGGCCAATGCCAATACCCCCATCAACGAAAACGACCCGAAAGATGCCATCAGCCTGCTTTCGTATCTGAACAGGGAGCAGTACGGCACCTGGCCTTTGCTGACCGGGCAGTACTACAACGCCCCGGAAGTTGACCGCAAGGACGGCAACCCCGTTTACATGAAAGATGTGAAAATGGGAAAATATGTTATCAAAGACGACCGCAAAGGTACCATTCCGGTTTACGACGAACGGTTTACAACCATCTTTCCGCGCATGTGGAGCAGCCAGAAACCTGCTCACATCAAGCTTTACAAAGAATATGGCGGCAGCAAGGGAAAACCCATCAGGGTGACAAAAAGCGACGGTTCAACAGAAGTGATCTACAAACCTACTTTCGGCGAAAATCTGAAGTTCTTCTTCACCTATCAGGTAGGCCACATGTACCTGCGGTATTTTATGTGGAATTTCGCCGGCAGGCAGAATTACGTGGAAAGCCAGGGGGGATACGAGAACGGAAACTGGATCAGCGGCATCGGGTTTATCGACAAGTGGCGGCTGGGCGATCAAAGTAACGTGCCCAAGAGCATGAAGGACCCCGCCAGGGCAAAGTTTTATTTTCTGCCCCTGATCATGGGGCTGATCGGCCTGTTTTTCCAGCTTAAAAAAAGCAAAAAAGAAACCTGGGTGGTCTTCCTGATGTTTTTTATGATGGGGCTGGCCATCATCATTTACCTGAACCAAACGCCTTTGCAACCTAGGGAAAGGGATTATGCCTACGCGGGTTCGTTCTACGCCTTTGCCATCTGGATCGGAATGGGGGTGCTGGCGCTGTACGAGGCGCTGAGTAAGAAAATATCGAATCAGACGGCGGTTGCGATGGGAGTGACAGTGGTAAGCCTGCTGTTGGTACCGGCAGTGATGGCAACCCAGGGCTGGGAAGGTCACGACCGTTCGGGAAAATACGCTGCACGCGATTTTGCACGGATGTACCTGGAGTCGTGCGAGCCCAACGCCATTTTGTTTACCAACGGCGATAACGACACTTTCCCGCTTTGGTACGTGCAGGAGGTGGAAGGCATCCGCACCGACGTGCGGGTAGTCAACTACATGTTGTCGTCGGGCGACTGGTACGTGGACCAGATGTTTAACAAGGTGTACGATTCCGATCCCCTACCACTGACCATCCCACGTGAGGTTTACAAACGCGGCGACATGAATTACATCCCGATTTTTGCCCGCCTGGACGAACGCGTGGAACTGAAGGATGCCATTGATTTTATTGCCGATGATGACAAGCGAACCAAAATGCCTTTGCAGTCGGGCGAGTGGATCAATTACCTTCCTACCAACAAGCTGAAATTGACCATCGATTCGGCAGCGGCTGTGAATTCAGGTACGGTCAGACCGGAAGATGCAGGCAAAATTGTGAAACAAATTGTATGGGACGTTAAACAGAGCGGTCTGGTGCGTAATGACATTTTACTGCTCGACCTTGTGGCGACCAACAACTGGGAAAGGCCTATTTATTTTGCCAATCCCAATGCGGTGTCAAAAGTGTTCAACGTGGACAAATATTGTCACCTTGAAGGCGTGGTTTACCGTCTTAAACCTTTCCCGGCGATGAATTACAACTCCAGACTCGGTGGTGTTGACCCCGACCGTGCTTACGAAACCCTGATGGCTGATGACGTGAGATGGGGCAGACTTAACGAACCGGATGTGAGCGTTGACCGCGAAAGCGAACGTACCTCGGGCATGATGAAACAAAATTACAGCCTTCTGGCAAGAACGTTGTCAAATCTTCATAAGTACGATTCGGCAGTAAAAGTGATGGACAGAGGATTGTATTTCTTCCCGCCGGAGAAATTCATTTTCGACTACGGAATGATCCCATGGGCTGAAAATTATTACCAGGCCGGTGAAACGGAGAAAGGAAATGAGGTGGTGCGACACATTTTTGAACGGTACACTGAAGACCTGGACTATTACAACAACCTGGATAACCGCTTTGTTTCATACTATCAGAATGATATTCAGCGGGCCCTGGCAGTGTTGCAGAGCATTAGCCAGTTGACGCGGAATTACAAGCAAAAGGAACTGGCCGATGAAATTGATTCCGTTTTTTACCAGCAAATCGAAGGGGTAAACCTGCCGTAGTGCGGTTCTGACTTCTTAATCAAAAACTGCAACAAGACGGCCACTGCAATTCGGGTACCGGGAAAATGATGGAAAGACCTTGGAAGCATGCACGCAGGTTTAACAGTTATGCAGAATATTTCAGGGAAATGTTTGGCCGGCGTGTGCAAAAGATCAGTGTTGATGCAGGCTTTAGCTGCCCAAATCGTGACGGTACTTTAGCAAGAGGTGGCTGCACCTATTGCAACAACAACGCTTTCAACCCTTCGTACTGCAATCCCGAAAAGCCCATCAGTCAGCAGGTGCGGGAGGGGATTGAATTTCACAAAGTCCGTTACCGGAGGGCAAAAAACTACCTCGTTTATTTTCAACCCTTTTCCAATACTTACGCAAGGCTGAACGAGCTGAAAAAGCTTTACGGCGAAGCCCTTTCACAGGAAGGGGTCGTGGGCCTCGTTATCGGAACGCGTCCCGATTGTGTGGATGACCAGAAGCTGGAATATTTTGCGGAGCTCTCGGAAAAATACTACATCATGCTGGAGTACGGTGTGGAAACAATCTACGACACTACCCTGAACAGAATAAACCGCCGCCACAGTTTCAGCCAGTCGCGCGAGGCCATTGAAAAAACCGCTGCTTTCGGTTTGAAAACCGGGGCACATTTCATTTTCGGGCTGCCCGGCGAAAGCAGGGAAATGATGCTGGAATCGGTGAAAGTTATTTCGGCCCTGCCCCTGACAACCATCAAATTCCATCAATTGCAGATCGTAAAGGGGACGACCATGGCCGAAGAATTTGCTAAAGACCCCGGAGCCTTCGATTTGTTTTCGTTTGAAGATTATGTGAACTTCATCATCCGGTTTACCGAGCGGCTGAATCCCGGTTTTATCATCGAAAGGTTTGCCGGCGAGGTGCCACCCGCTTACCTTGCAGGCCCGGGCTGGGGCCTCATCCGTAACGACCAGATCAACAATGCCATTGAAAGGGAAATGGAAAGACAGGACACCTGGCAGGGAAAGTTTGCGGAAACCGGTTTTGTCCAGTCCTGACCTCAAGGTATGAAAAAGAGAATCCCGCCCTTTTGGGGCGGGAAAAGCTCAGGGGGTTGGGAAGTCGTAAAAAGCAAGCAGTCCTGACTTTAGTTGAGACAGAGTTTTCCTTCTTGAGCCCATTTCAAAATCTGAATGCAAAAAGGTGTAGTTTCAGTGAAGTTGCAGTTGCTTTGAAGAAGATTGCCAAAACCGCTTGCGAGGGTTCGGGTATTAGATTTTTGTGGTACGCTGTGTAAAGCATCCTGATTTGCAGGTTGAGAGTTTTGATCGCCAACGTCAATGGTGGCAATGCGTAGTTGGTTTCCGGAATAGGTTTCTTTGGAATATAATTTTTCAACTGTTGAATAAGCAGCTTGTGATTTTTGTTTATAAACATGGTTTGTTTTCAACAGCTCCGTTTGATAGAGATGTAAAGCCTCATTCAGAAAAGTGAGTTCTCCGAAGTACTTGCTCATCGAGGATAGTTCACTTGTCGTCAACTGGACTGGCATGCTGTGGTTTCCGGCAGTGGAGTCGTTTGTCTCAACGTACTGCACACTTGCCTGCCCGTCCTGACAGAGACTGATGTAAGCCCGGCTGGCAATAAGGTATTGCGATTTCAAAAAATGAAGGTACTGTTTTCTTTTTAAACCACCTGTTTTGCGTAAATGCACCAACACTTCCCTGGTGGTGATTCGTGCGTGTCTGACTCTTGTAGAAAGTGTTTGCATTGTATGTTTTGTTTTACCCCGTTTTTTAAGAGATTACAAACTAAGATGAATTCAGCGAAGAAATTCTACATGAAAACAGTAAAAAAAAAAAATAGCGGAAAACCACTATTCATGGAATGGTCTGAAAAGCCTGCTCGTTCAGGGGACTTTTTTCAGCTTTCGAGCCCGGCCCTGACAGTTCCGGACGGGAATGAAATGAGTCCCAGCCTGCTGAAAAGAAAAAAGTCATCCGCAGGGATGACTTTTAGGTGGGCGATGAGAGATTCGAACTCCCGACCCCCTCGGTGTAAACGAGGTGCTCTGAACCAGCTGAGCTAATCGCCCTGAATAGCTTTGGGTTTAAGCGGCTGCAAATATACAGCTATATTTTTTTTAACCAATAAAATCGTAAAATATTAGCTAAATTTTATTTTGATGTGCTACAACCCCTTTATTCGGCTTTAAATGCATAATCTCTTTGGGTACCTTTGTGGCTTCTTTGAGTAACTTTGTGTAACAGCTATTGCACAAAGAGCCACAAAGAAGACTC
>JAJRWG010000129.1 GCA_024276895.1 Bacteroidota bacterium | reverse complement strand
ATCCCTTCCTTGAAAAAGGATTTGCCGCATTTGTGATAGGCGGGCAGCATTTTACCAAGATGATGCCGCCCGAAAAAGTTGCTTCCATCATTTCAAAAATTGATTCTCCCGTCGTTTTGCTGGGCGGGAAAGAAGATTTTTCACGGGGTGAAGAAATATTGTCCCTGGCCAGCAATCCCGGTGTTTTCAATGCCTGCGGCAGGTTTTCGCTGGACGGTTCGGCCTCCCTTGTCAGGCAGGCCAAAGTGGTGCTTACCAACGACACCGGCCTGATGCACATCGCCGCCGCTTTTCAAAAACCCGTCGTGAGTTTGTGGGGAAACACGGTTCCGCAGTTCGGGATGTACCCCTACCTGCCAGGAAATGAAAACCGCTCTTTTATTTCTGAAGTAAAAGATTTAAAATGCCGCCCCTGCAGCAAGCTGGGTTACAAAAAATGCCCCAAAGGCCACTTCAAATGCATGATGGAGCAGGATGAAAAACTGATCGTGGAGCAGACGCTTACTTTTCTGAATTCCAAAAGTCGTCAGACCACTGAAGAATAAATTTTCAGCACTTTATTCCACGGAAAATTTACCCCTAAACCGGTAACCCTGCACTGGAGGGGGTGGTCAACAAATGTTTTTTCATTCTCTTTAATTCCTTGCGATTGTTCAACATAATTCAAAGCGAAAACCTTCATGATTCTTATTTGAATCGGCAAACATCGGGTGAGCGCGGTAACTCGCCCAACAGCAAAAAAACATCTTACGGAAAAAGGTACAGCTTTTTGTTTCCTCCACTGTCCATCTAAAATGAGTTTACTATCTTTGCACCCTCATTTTCAAATCGTAAATAATGGAGAACCAAAAAAATAACTACTGCGTGATCATGGCAGGCGGTGTTGGCGCCCGTTTCTGGCCCATGAGCACCACGGCAAGGCCCAAGCAGTTTATCGATGTGCTGGGAACGGGGAAAACCCTGATCCAACTCACCTTTGAGCGTTTCAAGAACATTTGTCCGTCTGAAAACGTTTACGTAGTCACCAACGAGATTTACAAAGAGCTGGTGCTGGCGCAACTCCCCGAACTGAATGAAAACCAGGTGTTGTGCGAGCCTTCACGCAGGAACACGGCCCCTTGCATCGCTTACGCCAACTACAAAATCAGGGAGGTGAACCCCGATGCCACCATTGTTGTTGCCCCTTCCGACCACATCATCCTGAAAGAAGACGAATTCGTCAGCGACATCCGCACAGCCATGAAAGCGGCGTCGGAAAATGACTGGCTCCTCACCCTGGGCATCCGTCCCAGCCGTCCCGACACCGGATACGGTTACATCCAGTACAAGGAAGAAAAAATATACTCCGGCGACGACCGGCTGAGGGAAGTGAAGACCTTCACCGAAAAACCCAGCCTCGAAATCGCCAAATCCTTCCTCGAAAGCCGCGATTTCCTTTGGAATTCAGGCATTTTCATCTGGTCGCTCAAGAGCATCATGAAGGCCTTCGACAACCACCTCGACGAAGTGAGCAAACTGTTTGAAAAAGGCGTCGGAAAATACAACACCCCCGGTGAAGAACAGTTCATCAAAGACACTTATGCCGTCTGCAAAAATATTTCCATCGACTACGGTATCATGGAAAAGGCTGATAATGTGTACGTTCTGGCCGTCGATTTCGGCTGGTCAGACCTGGGCACCTGGGGCTCGCTATACACCATCCGTCAAAAAGATGAAAACGCCAACGCCATCGTTGGTGCAAATGTGATGACCTACAACACCCGCAACTGCATCGTCAATGTGCCTCCTGACAAACTGGTTGTGCTACAGGGGCTTGATGATTACATTGTTGTGGAAGAAAACAACACCCTGCTGGTTTGCCGCAAAGAAGACGAACAGCAGATCAGGCAGTTTGTCGCCGATGTAAAAATGGAAAAAGGAACGGAATTTATTTAATCATCCGAACAGGATTGAACCAAATACAATTGAAAATATGAAACGAATCGTAATCTTACTGTTCGCGCTGCTCATTGGTTTTGGCCAGGGCCTGCGTGCCGACGAAGGAATGTGGATTCCTTTGCTCATCAACAAAAATATTGCAGAAATGCAAAAGCTCGGCCTGAAGCTCACTGCCGAAGACATTTACAGCATCAACCATTCCAGCCTGAAAGACGCCGTCGTGATTTTCGGCGGGGGCTGCACAGGCGAAATCGTTTCGCCCGAAGGACTGCTGCTCACCAACCACCATTGCGGTTTCGGCTCCATCCAGAAAGTAAGTACCGAGGTGAACAACTACCTCGACGACGGTTTCTGGGCCATGAGCAAAGCGGAAGAAATTCCCATCGAGGGCCTTACCGTGAAATTTCTTGTACGGATGGAAGACGTAACCGGCAGCGTGTTGAAAAACGTGACTGACGACATGGACGAGGTCACACGTGCCGAAACCATCAAAAAGAACCGGGAAGTCCTTGAAAAAGCTGCTTCCGAAGATGGAAAATATTCGGCTGTGGCCAAGCCCATCTTCGGTGGAAACGATTACTACCTGTATGTTTACGAGATTTTTACCGACATCCGCCTGGTGGGTGCGCCGCCCGTTTCCATCGGGAAATTCGGTGCCGATACCGACAACTGGATGTGGCCCCGCCACACCGGCGACTTTTCCATCTTCCGCGTGTACACCAGTGCCGACGGCAAGCCTGCCCCTTATTCCAAAGACAACGTACCCATGAAACCCAAACACTTCCTGCCGGTGAACATCGCCGGGGTGGAGAAGGGCGATTTTGCCATGATCATGGGTAACCCCGGCAGAACTGAGCGCTACCTGTCTTCGTGGGGCGTTGACCTGGCTGTGAACCTGAAAAACATGACCATCGTGAACATCCGCGAGGAAAAACTGCGCATCATGAAAGAAGGCATGGATACCGACGACAAGGTCAGGTTGCAATATGCTTCGAAGTACGCACGTACGGCCAACTACTGGAAATATTTCATCGGACAGACCAAGGGTTTGAAACGGCTGAAGGTGAAAGAAAACAAGCAAATGGAGGAAGCCGCATTCGAAGCATGGCTCAACGCCAACCCTGCTGCAAATGAAAAATACGGCGAAGCGCTTCCGCTGATCGAAGATGCCTACGAAACCCTTGAGGCATACACCCTGGCCGCCATTTATTTTTCCGAGGCCGTCAGGCGCGGGCCCGAGATCCTGGGCTTTGCCAACCGCTTCAAAGGCCTGGCTGATGCGCTGGAAAGCGATAGCACAGAAAAAATAAAACAACAAACCGGCTGGCTGAAATCCGGTGTGGACAAGTATTTTAAAGACTACAACCAACCCATTGACCGCAACCTGCTTGCGGCGATGATGCAGATGTACCATCAAAATGTGCCGCTCGACCAGCAACCCGTTTACCTGCTTGAGATGGATAAAAAGTTCAAAGGAAACTACGATAAATATGCGGAACATGTTTTTGAAAAATCCGTCTTTGCCGACAAGGCCCGGGTAGAAGATTTCCTTGCGAACCCCAGCAAAAAGAAACTGGAAAAAGACCCGGCCTACGTTGCCGTCAGGGCTTTTTATGATAAGTACGACGAGTTGATAAAAAGAACCAAAGACGCCAGGGAGGAACTCGACAAAGGTCACCGCCTGTACATTGCCGACCTGCGCAAAATGCATCCCGATAAGAATTTTTATCCCGATGCCAACTTCACCATGCGACTGACTTACGGTACCGTTCAGGACTACTACCCGGCTGACGCTATTCACTACAAGTATTACACTACCATGGATGGCATCATGCAAAAAGAAGACCCGGACAACTGGGAGTTCATCGTCCCCGAAAAACTCAAAGAACTGTACGAAGCCAGAGACTTTGGACGCTATGGCGATGGCGATAAAATGCCTGTTTGTTTCCTGACCAACCACGACATCACCGGTGGTAACTCGGGAAGCCCGGTCATCAACGGCAACGGCGAACTCCTCGGCCTTGCTTTCGACGGAAACTGGGAAGCCATGAGCGGCGACATTGCTTTTGAGCCGGAATTGCAGCGCACCATTAATGTGGACATCCGTTACGTCTTGTTCATCATCGACAAATTTGCCGGCGCAGGCAACCTCATCGACGAAATGACCCTGGTTACCGAAAAACCCGTGATCAAAAGCGGCATTATCGGAACCGCGAAAACCCAAATAGAGGTGGTGGTTGATTAAAAACCTGCCCTGGACAAAAAAGGCCGGCCTGCAAACGACCGGCCCTTTTTGCGTAATGCCCCGGAATTTTTTTGAAGCGGCCTCACCGGCAGCCGCAATAAATCCGTGCATTTTGAGTTAATAAAGAATCAAAAATAATCCTGATGACAAGAAATCAACTTTTTATCCTTTTACTTTTAGTATCCGGTTTTACCCGTTTGGGCTGGGCACAAGGCATTGCCATTGGTGAATGGCGAACGCACCTTCCCTACGATAAAATAATAGACGTGGCTGTTGCCGGCGACATCGTTTTTGCAGCAAGTCCCTACAGCATGTTTACCTACAACACCGGTGACAACAGCATGGTGCGATTCGACAAGGTCAAGGGCCTCAGCGATGTAGGCATCAGCAAAATCAGCTACGATCCACTGACCAACTCGCTGTTGGTGGCTTACTCCAACACGAACATCGACATTGTACGCGATGACGGCTCCATCGTGAATATTTCCGACATCAAAAACAAAGACATCCTGGGCAAGAAAACCATCAACAATATTTTGTTCAGGGATAAACTGGCCTACCTTTCCTGCGGATTCGGGATTGTTGTTCTCGACATAGAAAAAGAAGAAATTGCCGACACTTATTTCATCGGCCCCGAGGGCGTTGCCATCGAAGTAATGGACATGACCTTTAACGATACTTCATTTTTTGCAGCAACCGAAGACGGCCTTTACTATGCCGACGTGGATGCACCCACCCTTGCCGATTACAACCAGTGGCACAAGGACATGACCATGCTTCAGCCTGACCTGCCTTACAACCTTGTGGAAAGCTTTTCCGGAAAAGTGTACTGTAATTATGCCACGGAGGTTTACGATGGTGACACCCTCTACGTTTTCGACGGTCAGAAATGGGATTATTTTCAGAAACAAAATAAAAGCCGCCACTACCAACTGAAAGCAAATAACGGCCAGTTGCTGTTGGTTAACCGTAGTTCTGTTCATGTTTTCGACGGCGACGGTAACCGGCTGCTTAACATCTGGCAGATTGAAGGATGTGGATATCAACCGCTTGCTGTTGACCGGAAAACCCCTGACACTTTCTGGATTGGTGACAAGCAAAAAGGCCTGATCAAATTCTGGGAACCCACAAACGGGGAATTTATCAAACCCAACGGCCCCGGCACGAAAAATGTTTATTCGCTGGATGCCGGCGGCGACAATGTGTGGGTTGCACCCGGAGGACGGCAGTCCAACTGGTCGAAACTGAATCTGCGCGACGGCGTTTTTTCCTTTATCGACGAAAACTGGACCACCCACAATTCCAGCAACGAAGAAGCCTTCGATACTATTACAGACATGGTTAGTATCAGGGTGGACCCGGCCAACTCCAACATCGCCTACATTGGCACCTGGCAGGGAGGCGTTTTCAAATTTGTTGACAACAAGCTGGAAACCATTTACGACGAATCCAACAGCAGCCTGCAGCCCTGGGTTTCGGCAGCGAACCTGATCAACATCAGCGGACTCGACTACGACGACCAACACAACCTGTGGGTGGCCAACACGGGAGCAACCGACATTTTATCGGTGATGAAAAACGACGGAAGCTGGCGGTCGTTCAATCTTGGCGGCTCCCTCAGCGGAACCGACATCGCAAATCTGATGGTTGACAGTTACAACCAGAAATGGATTATCAAACGTACCGACGGTTACGTGATCGTTTTCAATGACAACAACACCATCGACGACCCCTCGGACGACCAGGTGCGTGTGCTGAATGCAGCCGAAGGAAACGGTGCCATCCCGGGTAGCGGTGTGCGGTCTTTCGCAACGGACCAGGACGGTGAAGTGTGGGTAGGAACCGACAAAGGTGTTGCTGTTTTTTATTCGCCGGACCGCATTTTCAGCGGAGAGAACTTCGACGCCCAGCAGATCCTCGTTCCCCGCAACGACGGCTCGGGTCTCGCTGATATTTTGCTGGAAACCGAAACCGTTACAGCTATCACCATTGACGGAGCCAACCAGAAATGGATCGGCACTGACAGGGCCGGTGTTTTTCTGTTGTCGGACGACGGACTGGTGGAAATACATCATTTTACCACCGAAAACAGCCCATTGCTTTCCAACAGCATCACCGGAATAACCATCAGGGAAAATGGCGAGGTGTTCATCGGCACAACCAGCGGGATTGTTTCATTCAGAGGCACTGCAACACCTCCAACGCAACCCGGTTCAAAAGTTTATGCCTATCCCAATCCCGTCAGGGAAAACTACACGGGACCCATTGCCATCAGGGGACTGGCCGACAACTCCAGCGTTAAAATTACCGACACCTACGGCAACCTGGTTTACGAAACCCGTTCCGAAGGTGGACAGGCCATTTGGGACGGCTACAGCTTCGACGGGCGAAGGGCCGTCACCGGCGTTTACCTTGTTTTTGCCACCACCAATGACGGCGGTGAAAAAGAAGTAACCAAGATACTTGTTGTAAGGTAGGGAGTATGGAGCTGGAAGCCGGAAGTTGGAAGATGGGAGTTGGGAGTTGGGAGTGACTCAGTCGTCTGACCACTGTAGTACGTTTTTACAGTACAGAAAGATTGTCCTTCAGTGGTCTGACGACTAATGGGGCCGGAAGGTTTTTTTCAGCCCAATCCCCTCAACCTTTCCGCGCGAAACAAATCCGGCACGGCTTGTCTTTCGTAAACCCTTACCTTTACCCTGATTTTTTAAAAATGAGCATTACGGAAAAACGGGTTTACCTTTTGCTGTCGTTGCTGGTTTGGATTTACCTCTGGCTGCGGGCCTGGCAGGTTCCCATCATTTACGACGAGGTAGCCACATTTTACCACTACATCCACAAAGGGGAGTTTCTCCCCTGGTTTGCACACTGGGATGCCAACAACCACATCCTCAACTCGGCACTGGGGATT
>JAJRWG010000128.1 GCA_024276895.1 Bacteroidota bacterium | reverse complement strand
TAGCACGATCAGTGAGGTTAATTTTATTGCTTTTCCCTTCCTCAGGATATAGGCAACAAAAACTGCCGTCGCAATGCTCAGAAACGGATATAAATTGATAAAAGCCCTGTTTCCAAAGCCCACATACCACCAGCACCACCAGCTTGCAATCACATAAATATACACCGGAACGATCAAAACAAGCGAAGTGAAATATTGCGGCAACTGTCTGCGGGATTGAAAAATACCGACAATGGAAAAAACCATCACCGGGCTGTAAACCAGCCAGCCGTTCCGGTAACTGAACATCGCTCTGAAGATATTGGGTTTCAAAAAATAAAAATGCTCGTTGGTGTAGCTGTCGAACACAAGCCGGCCGGTAATATGATTCCAGTAGATCAGTTGCGGGAGGATAACCAAAAATGATAACAAAAAAACGATCGTAACATGCAGCCTGTGAGTCCCGAGCAGCTTAAACCTTTCCCGTAAAAGCCGCCACGAATGCACCCCGTACAACAAAGGGAAAATAAAAAACAACAGGTCAACAGGCCTCACCAACACCATTAAGCCTCCGCTGATGCCCGACACTACGGCCCACTTTAGTTTATGGTTTTTCAACCACATGATCGACGCATAAAGAAATACGGTAATAAGTGCAAAGCTGTACCCATGCGACACGCTCATTCTTTGGGTGTAATAGTAAAATAAATTGGTTCCCAGGTAAATAACGAGCAAAGTGAGGGCCACTGTCAGATCGTTGAAATACATCCTCAGCAGTTTTCGAAGAAAAAATATCCCCAAGGCCAGTAAAAACAGCGAACTCATCGCCAGCATGACCTGGTAAGGCAGGCTAAAGCCATCGGCAGGGTAATCCGTAATATTGGCCAGGATGTGTGCAATAAGAAAAAACGGGGCATACAACATGGCCATGCCCATCGTATACTTTATGCGCCTGTTACCGTTGGGCAGTTCGGCACACCAAATGCGGTAACTGTTTTTGTAGCTGTACTGTTCGTAATATTGTATTTTTATGTCGTTGTAAATAAAGAACAATGGCAAATAGGCATAATATCCTTTTACATCACCCTGAACAACCCCAAAATCAGTATTCCATCTTTTTTCTTTAAGCTGTACTGAAAAGGCCGCCAAAATGATGAACAATGCGACAAAAACCGATATTTTCTTTAACATAATTCAGCTCATAAAAATATAAAGAAATGAATACTGAACCCGGAAATAGGTAGTTTAGGATCTTTTATCAAGTTAATTGTATTTACTTCGCTCAATATTAAAAGTCAAAGAGATGAAAAATAAACCATTAAACACATTTAGCATTTCGCGTTTTATCAGTGAAGAAGCTTATGGTGGTATTATTTTGATCGTTGCAACTGTTGCCGCACTCGTTTGGGCAAACTCTCCTTTGTATGAATCTTATCACCATTTATGGCACGGACTAAAAGTTGGTTTTGCCTGGGGCGAAATCAATATGATTGGCTCGTTGCACCACTGGATAAACGACGGACTCATGGCCTTGTTTTTTTTCACTGTCGGGCTTGAGATAAAAAGGGAGATCATGGGAGGCGAACTTTCGTCACTCAAAAAGGCATCCATGCCCATTGCTGCTGCAATTGGGGGTATGCTCATTCCGGCCGCCATCTACGCTTTGGTTACGGTGAAGTATCCTGAATACATTAACGGATGGGGCATACCTATGGCTACTGACATTGCATTTGCCCTCGGACTTCTTGCCCTGCTGGGTAAACGGGTAAACATAAATCTGAAGATTTTCCTGACCGCACTTGCCATAGCTGATGATTTAGGTGCTGTCATGGTCATCGCCATTTTCTATACCGACAGCATCAACTTCACTGAGCTTTACTCGGCTGCATTTTTTCTGGGGATTTTGATTGTTGCCAACCTCATCGGCGTGAGAAGAACTGTTTTTTATGCACTGGTGGGTTTTGCCGGGGTTTGGATGGCTTTTATTTTTTCAGGTATTCATGCCACCATTGCAGGTGTTTTGATTGCGCTTACCATCCCGGCCCGAACAAAGATCAGTGAAGATGAATACGTTGTCAGGCTTTCTAAATGCATCGCAAAATTTAAAAAAGAACAAGCGAACGACAGTCGTCTTTTGACAAAAGAGCAAGCCCATTTGATTGCCGAAATCGAACAACTCAACGACAAGGCTCAGACACCATTGCAAAAGCTTGAACACGCGCTTCACCCTGTTACCGCCTACTTTATCCTTCCTGTTTTTGCACTGAGCAATGCGGGGGTTCATATAGAAGGAAGTTTATTCAACATGCTTCTGCATCCGATTTCTTTGGGCATAATTGCCGGTCTTGTTGCCGGGAAGTTCGTTGGCATTTCATTGTTTTCACGCCTGATGGTTTGGCTCAAAATCGCCATACTGCCTGAAGGTGTAAGCTGGAAACAGGTTTACGGTGTTGCTTTATTGGCAGGAATTGGTTTTACCATGTCCATGTTTATTTCGGACCTTGCTTTTGAGAATGAGGAATTTAAACAAATTGCCAAGGTGGGCATCATGTCTGCCTCACTCATATCGGCCATTACCGGGATGATCTGGTTAAGTTGGGGAAGTAAAAAGTCTTAGAGACTATTCTTCTTTCAGGCTGTGCATTTAAGGATTGTTTTTCTCCGGCTTTCGATAAAGAAGCCCGTCGTTTTATCCTAAACACCTGCAACAGCTACCAGTAGTTGCCTGGTGTACTCATTTTGCGGATGATCATAAATTTCATCGGCATCGCCTGCTTCAACAATCTTCCCGTCCTTCATCACCATGATCCTGTCTGACATGAAACGGATGACGGCCAGATCGTGGGAAATAAAAATGTAGGTGAAGCCAAATTCTTCTTTCAGTTCGTTGAGCAGGTTCAGCACCTTTGCCTGGACCGAAACATCCAGGGCCGAGACAGCTTCGTCGCAAATGATAAATCTGGGTTGCAACGTCAGTGCCCTGGCAATCACGATGCGCTGCCGTTGGCCACCTGAAAACTCATGGGGGTAACGGTAAAAATATTCAGCCTTCAGTCCCACTCTGTCCAAGAGTTCCAGCACTTTTTCTTTCCGTTCCCGCTTGTTTTGATAAAGGCCGAAAACCTGCATGGGCTCCATCAAAGCCTGTCCGATGCTCATGCGCGGATTGAGTGACGAATAGGGGTCCTGAAACACAATGTTCAGTCGCTGCCGCTCTTTTTTCAGCTGTTTTGGTGTTAAGGCAAGCAGGTCTTTTTCATCGAAAAAAATATGGCCGGAGGCAGGTTCGATTAAACGCAAAATGCTTCTTCCCAGTGTGGTTTTCCCACAGCCCGATTCACCGACCAGTCCCAGAGTTTCACCGGGGTAAACCTGAAAGCTGACATCATCAACGGCGTGCAGGTACTGCGTTGGTTTTCCCAGCAGGTTTTTTTTGAGCGCATACCTGATAACCAGTTTGTCGACCGAAAGTACGGGCTGCTTTGCATACATTTTCTCCTGTGCTTTTTTTCGTTCGGATTTACTTACAATCAGAGGTGCGGCAGACAGGTTTTTATCTCCTTCCAGAAACTCATCAATGGTCGGCAGCCTCTTCAATCGTACGTCAAGTGGCGGGCGACAAGCCATCAAACCTTTGGTGTAAGGGTGTTCAGGCTGAGAGAAAATCTGCTTTACCTTTCCATGCTCCACAATTTTTCCCTTGTACATGACGGCAACCTCATCGGCTACACGGGCAACGACTCCCAGGTCATGGCTGATGAAAAGCAGGCTCATGGCATACTCTTCTTTCAATTCGTTGAGCAACTCCAGAATTTCTTTCTGCACGGTTACGTCGAGGGCCGTGGTCGGTTCATCGGCAATCAGCAAATCGGGCTTGTTGGCAATGGCCATGGCAATCATCACCCGTTGTTTTTGTCCGCCTGAAATCTGATGGGGGTAGGCTTTGTAAATGGTCTTCGGCCTGGGAAGTTTTACTTTCCTGAACAATTCGATGACCTGTTGCCGGGCTGCTTTCCTTCCCGGATTCCTGTGCCTGGAAATGGTTTCGGCAACCTGTGCCCCACAGCATTTGACCGGGTTCAGGGCGGTCATGGGTTCCTGAAAGATCATAGTGATCTTGTTTCCCCGCAAGTCCGCTATCGCGCCGGAACTCATCTGCAACAGGTCTTTTCCATGAAACAGGATTTTCCCGCTTTCAAGCTGTGCCTGCGGCGGGAGCAGTTGCATGATGGCAAGGGCAGTTACCGATTTTCCAGAACCCGATTCCCCCACCAGTCCAAGTGATTTCCCTTTTTCCAGTCGAAAAGAAATATCATCAACGGCAAACTGTTTAGCCAATCCTGAACCAAACGCAATACTTAAGTTTTCAATTGAAATCAAACCGGTGATTGGAATTTATATTTCAAAAGTACAGAATTTATACTTTTGGAGACAGACTAAAATTATGTTGTCCTTCTTCTGATAAAATTCACGTATTTAACAACTTTTTAACAAGAAGCGTTAAAAAAGTGTTAAGATGCTTTTTAACCATCCGTTTTGATTTAACTGTACTTACTTTTGTTCGTGCAAGAAGCAGATAAGGATTGGCTGACGCCGAGTTAGCCATCCGAAAATGCAAAACTATATCAACTTATTCATAGTGTGTTTGTTTGGGTTAACGGTCGGCAGTTTCTGCCGGCCGTTGCTATTTTCAGCAAGTTGCTTTACCTTTGTACATTTCTGGTAAACTGCTGTTTTTAAACCCATCAACAAAAAAAATGACTGCCCTTTCCTGGTTCAGCGATCTGCTCCACCTTTTTTATCCCAATGTATGCCTTGCCTGTGGCAATACTTTGTACCGGCAGGAAGAAGTTATTTGCTTCTCGTGTTTGTACAAATTGCCGAAAACAGGATTTCATTTTCATGCCGAGAATCCCGTTTCACGCGTTTTTTGGGGCAGGGTCGATATTCAGGCAGCAACTTCCTTTTTATTTTTCAGTAAAGGGGGAAGCGTTCAGCACCTTGTTCATGCGTTAAAATACAAAGGCCTGAAAGAAGCCGGCGTTTACCTGGGGAAGTTGTTTGGGTCGGATTTACAACAAAGCGAATTGTTCAAGCCGGTAGAAATTGTCGTACCTGTTCCGCTTCATCCAAAAAAAGAACGTAAACGGGGATTTAACCAAAGCACCTGTATTGCCAAAGGAATCGCGGATGCCATGAACATTCCCTGCGTTGACGACAATCTTATCAGAAAAGTACACACTTCCACACAAACGAAAAAATCAAGGTACAGCCGCTGGGACAATGTGAAAGGGGTTTTTGGCCTGGTTCATCCGGCTGTTTTTGAAAACAGGAAGCTTCTGCTGGTAGACGATGTGCTGACAACGGGTGCCACCCTGGAGTCCTGCGCTGCCTGTCTGCTTCAAATCCCGGGTGTGCGTGTCAGCGTGGCCACCCTTGCATATGCTCAGGTTTAGACGGGATGGTGTCCTGCGGCCGTCCCATCTGGATCATCAGTTGGTTGTATTGCCTCCTGTTTTTTAACAGATGCCGTTTCATGCGTGCTTCCTTATTGAAGTAATTGTAAAGCAATCCCACAGGTCCGGGTATCCCGGCTCCGGTCGTGGGTAAGGACAGCAGCAGGTTTTCCTCACAATCGAGCCTGCTGAAATCAAAATCAATGGGCTTCATTTCGATGATCATCTGCTTGAAAGTGGTGTAATCCCAGAAGGCGTGAATCACAAATTCATTGATCAGAATGGTATCTTTAGCCATGTAAATCAGATAAGGCGGGTCGGTGTGTTCAACGCTGTCGTTTAAAAAAAGTACCAGTGGACTGAAACCCATTGACGTGATCAACAACGAATCGTTTTTGTTGACGAGCATGGCAAAATCTCCCTTATCGTCGCTGATGGTACCCCACCGGTTGAATTTACTGATGATATGGGCATTGTGAACAGGAAGCAGGCTGTCGGAGGTCAGGATTTTTCCCTTCAGCATAAAAAGGCTGGTTGTAGTGTCCTGTGCCTGAGCCGGATTCATGTTGAAGAACACAAAAAACAGCAGCCCGGCACAAGCATAAAAATGGTATTTTATACGATGTTTTAACAACGGAATCAAAAAAATTTATTCAGTTAACGAATATAAACTATAAATTAGCATCCGAAAAATAAAAATGCACAATTGTTTTTTACCTAAACGTTAAAAAAATGAAATTTAATTTTACCCTGTTGTTGCTTTCGTTTGTTTTTCTCGGCCAGGCTCAAACTTTACCAAATAACAATTTTGAAACATGGCTCGATAAAGGCATGTACGAAGAGCCCGAAAGCTGGGATTCGCCCAATCAGTTTACACAGGTTTTCGGCGCATTCACCCTGACAAAGAGCACGGATGCCTACAGTGGCGATTTTTCAGCCCGGCTGGAAACCATTGAGGTAGCAAACGGCCTTTACCAAATACCCGGCTTATTGACGCTGGGGGACTTCACCATGGATTTTGCCTCACTGAGTGCCCACGTTTCCGGCGGTCTTTTTTTACAGGAAAATGTTGCCCGGCTGACAGGGATGTATAAATACACAGGGGTGGCAGGCGATTCGGCCAGTGTTGTCATTTACAATTTCCGCCGCAACGAAGGCGAAGACATGGACACCATCGGCAGCGGATTAACATTTCTTTACGATGCTTCGGAATGGACACCTTTCGAAGTCATCATGGTGAACAAAAACGATCACCTGCCTGACACATTTAATGTGGTTCTGCTCTCCTCCGGTTCCTCGGACATGCAGATTGGGTCGGCATTGCTGGTTGACAGCCTGGTGATTGAAACCAATACCGGAATTATTGACCTGTGGAACCCGGTAAAGCCTTTGCGCGTTTTCCCCAATCCCGCCAGTCAAACCGTACAATTTGAAGCTGGTGAAAATGGCACGGAAAGAGAAATAATGATCTTCAATGCCTCCGGACAATTACTTTTGAAAACCGGTTTTAACGATAGCAGGCTGAAGCTAAACATCAGTTCCATCAAGCCGGGTTTACTGACCTACAGCGTTGTTGAAAAAGGAAAACGTGTTTACGGTGGTTCTTTTTTGAAAAAGTAGCAGGCCGGATTTAGCAAACATTTTTTTTGATCGAATCAAACACTATGGAAAAAATTTACCTGAGAATTTTTGTTTTCCTTTTTGTGCTACTGCCGGTCGTGGGTTTTGCCCAGGATGAAGGAAAAGACGCAGAAGAACTTGAAAAATCAACAAAACAAGACAAAGTTAAAACAGGATGGAATTTCGGTGCACTGCCGGTAATTTCGTTCGATTCGGACCTGGGATTACAGCTGGGCGTTTTAACCAATTTGTACCAATACGGAGACGGCAGCCGTTATCCGCTTTACGACCATTCGCTGTACCTTGAGGCTTCCTGGTTTCTGAAAGGAAGCGGCATCTTCCGTTTTTATTATGACTCCGACAAGCTGATCAGAAAGGTACGTACCTCGTTGGATGTGAGTTATATTCCGGACCGCACTTTTAAGTTCTTTGGCTTTAACGGTTACGAATCCGTTTACAACCAGGCCTGGGAAAACGACGGTGATGCTGCATACAAAACACGGGTTTTTTACAGGTTGAACCGGAAATTTTTCCGTGCTAAACTTGACTTCCAGGGGGAAATCATCGGTAAAAAATTCCTTTGGCTGGCGGGCGCCGACTTTTACAATATTATCACATCACCCGTTGATGTTGAGCATCTGAACAAGGGAAAATCCGACGACAAACTCCTGCCCGATACTGTTGACGGCCTCTATCAAAAATACGTTGACTGGAACATTATCCCGCAAGGCGAAAAGAACGGTGGCATGTTCACAGTGATCAAACTCGGCCTGGTTTTCGATACCCGCGACAACGAACCCAACCCACAGCGGGCAATCTGGACGGAAATCATCGTCGCATCGGCTCCCAAATCCTTTTCAAATATGGATCAGGGCTTTACCAAGCTGGCCATTACCCACCGCCAGTATTTTACCGTTGTTAACGACAGGCTTTCGTTTGCCTATCGGCTGGGGATGCAGGTCAACCTTGCCGGGCATACACCCTACTACGCCCAGGGAATTATGTATTATTCCAGAATGGCCGGGGCTTACAACGAGGGACTCGGTGGCGCCAAAACCCTCAGGGGTATTCAGCGTAACAGGCTGGTGGGCGATGGCATGGCGTTCGGGAATTTTGAACTGCGTTGGAAATTCTGGAAGTTTTACTTCATCAAACAAAACTTCTATATGGCCCTCAGCGGCTTTTTCGATACGGGAAAAATCATCCAGTTTATGGATGTGGAAGATCAGACCAAACTCATTAATGACGGCCTCCAGCCTGGTGACCCTGATTATGTTGACCTTGATAAGTATTTTGCTTTTGGTACTGAACGTTTCCACAACAGTGCCGGTGTGGGCTTGCACATTGCCATGAACCAGAATTTCATCCTGGCCATCGATTACGGCAGGGCTTTTAATGAGCAGGACGGAAAGTCAGGATTTTATGTGGGATTGAATTTCCTTTTCTAAAAATAAAGATAAGAGAGTATTTGCGCCAGCATTATTCCCAGGTAGTTGCCGATGGCATAACCAATGATGCCGACGGTAATTCCAGAAATGATAATTTCCCGGTTATGAAGTGCCCCGGCAACCACTGGTACAAAGGGAGGAGAACAGGTGAGCGCGGTAGAAACAATGATCACATTGTCGGCATCAATTTTAAACAACGCAGCCAGGGCCACATGAATGATCAGCGAACCGGCATACACCAGGGCCACCCAGTAAAATATCTGAATATGCGATGTGGAAAACAGCCGGAAATCGGCCATCGAAGCCACAACCACACTGAAAATCAAAATAAAATACATGCCGTAGTCGAAGGTCTTTTCTATTCTGTTGACCTTTTTAATCAGCGAGGCCAGAATGCTAAAGGTGGTTATTCCCAGAATGGTAACCATCATCTGCGATTTCTGATTAAACAACATCCCGATTCCCGCGCTCACCCCTACAATAAGCAGTGTTAAACCAATCGCTGCCAGATTCGGTAAAAAATATTGTCTTTTTACCGAATCGAAAAACAACCTGCCCGGAGCCGGATTGGCATCAAATTCAACCTCATTCAATACATTTTCCGATTTTTTGTAAGGTGGCAGAAATCGCAGCAAAACTTTCTGGCCAATCGTCATCACAAACAACAAAAACAAAACACCGATAATCAAATCGTAGGTATGGGTAAGGATGTACGTTAAAGTGTCCACATCCAAAGCCTTTTGGATGGAAGCCAGATTTGGCGTTCCGCCTGAATAAACACCGGTCATCATCCCGGCTACTTTCCACGAATCATGTATCTGGTTTTTAAAAAGAAAGAACCCGATTAAGATCGGAATGATGACCGAAACAAGTCCTAAAATCATGGAAAGGAAAGTTCTCCCGGCCACCTTAAACCATCGTTTTACATCCAGCGAAAACAACAATAGCGGCAAAGCAATGGCAATGGACAGTGTGGTTAAAAGGTCCTGAAGATGGTAAACCTGAAAGTAGCGGACATCATTTTCGGTAATAGTACCTGCCGCGTACAATTCCCTGACGTACTTTGTGGTAAGTACGATACTTTTATTGCTTATCAGCTCAAGCATGGTGTGGCTCGATTCCGGGATGAGACCGATATTGCCAATCAACAAACCAAACCCATAAGCCAGCACAACCGCTCCGACTTTTCGCAGAAAAACAGAGGTGAAGCACAAATAATTAATCAGTAAGGGGATGAAGAGATACAACAGTACAAGCCCGGTCAGAGAAATCATTTTCGGAAATTAGGGAATCACAAAAATAGTAATTAATGCGAATCAAGGGCTGAGCTTAAGCTATGAGGATTAGCCTGTTAACTTTTTCAAAGTTCGGAACTTTGGAAAAGTTTGCTACTTAATTTATTGATTACAAAATGTTTTGCAAATCCAACCCGCTCTCGTTCTTGTTTGACGCGGGTGTTGCATTTAGAAACGTTGCATCCTCGTTAAAATCTAAAATCCGCAAGTCTAAGGGAAAAAAGGCCACGAACCTGCCCGCCGTACAACTATGGCAGGCGGGTGCACGAATGGATTAATTTTCACGAATAAAAGGCTTCACCCGTTCGGGTGAAGCATAATCCGTGTAAATCCGTGTAATTCGTGGCTAAAAAGAAACACTTGCGGATTTTAGGTAAAAACGGATGAAGGTCAGGAAGATTTATATAAAACTTAGACTAAAACCATCTTTTTAACCGGTTTAACATATTTTGTAACATCAAAATCAACGGGCATGTCATCACTGTTTCTGTAAATTTTAGATGTTAATCCTGAATTGTGCCATTTTCGTGCTCCGATGTTTAATGAGAAGTAGAGGGCTGCTTCTCCAAAACCGAAAAAAATATTAGGCCCTGACCTGCTTAAAATAGAAGGATAACTATAAACCCTGTCTTTGATATTTGAATACCCGTCCTGTAATTCATCGGCTGTCATTTTTTTTGGCGATATAATTACTTTTTTTGCATCAAACTGCCGCCAGTCATCGGTGAGTATCCTGTTTTCCAGTTTCATTTTTTCAAAAACGGCTGTTCCCGGATAGGGCGTTAATGCACAAGCCTGCAGGAAGGCCGGTTTTGCTTTTTGTATAAAATTGTAAGCGGTATCGAAAACCCGCTTGTCGTCATCATCCAAACCGAACACCAATGATGCCATTGTCATGATACCGTTGTCTTGCAGCGTTTTTATGGCTTGCACGTTTTTTTCAAAACTGCCGAATGTTTTCCTGTATTTGTTCAATCCCGTATCTGTCATCGATTCAAAACCGATCAGTAAACCTTTACAACCTGATTTGCGTGCCAGTTTCATCAATTCTTTATCGTTTACAATATTGGCGGATGCCTGTCCAACCCAATACTTTTTCATTGGAATCATCTTTTCAAACAATTCCCGTGCAAATTTCTTGTTGATGGTGATGTTATCATCCAAAAAAAAGAGGACTTTTTCTTCAATAGATTCAATATCTTCGATGATGCAATCAACTGCTTTGTGCCGCTGTTTCGATCCGAAAGACCTGGGGACAGTACAAAAATCACATTTATAAGGGCAACCCCTGCCAGTCTCGATGGGTGCAATTTTAAACCTTCCGGCTACTCTTTGGACCAAATCCCGCCTGGGCGCAATATATTGGTTCAGTTCAGGGTATTTATCAAGCTTATAAAACGCTTTGAGCTTATGGGCTTCAATGTCATGCAGAACTTGTTCCCACAAT
>JAJRWG010000127.1 GCA_024276895.1 Bacteroidota bacterium | reverse complement strand
TCAGTGCAGGAAAAACCCCAAATGATTACGACACGCAGGCCTACATTTACGACTTGCAGTCTGCTGCCGTGCAGCCCATCACCAAAGATTTTGATCCGGCTGTCAGCAGGGCCTGGTGGAACAGCGGTGACGGACGCATTTACGTCATCGGACAAAGCCGGACGTATAAGAAACTTTATGTTTTTGAAGAATCAAGCCACAGCTTTACCGACCTTGGGGCTCAGGTTGACGTGGTGAAATCGGCAGGCTTTGCAGGCAATGCAAAGCAAATGGTTTACACGGGCAACAGCATTTCTTATCCGCAGGTTTGCTACAAATACGACCTGGCCACCGGAAACCAGTCACTGATTGCCGACCCGGAAGCAGATGTTTTTAATAAGGTGGAATTCGGCAATACCGAAGACTGGAATTTTGAAAACAAAGACGGCGTGACCATCGAGGGCAGGATTTACTATCCGCCCGGTTTTGATGCATCGAAAAAATACCCCATGATTGTTTACTATTATGGCGGGACAAGCCCGACGGACAGGTCTTTCAGGGGACGCTACCCCAAGAATCTTTTTGCGGCCATGGGATACGTGACTTACGTACTCCAGCCCAGCGGAGCCACAGGCTACGGCCAGGAGTTTTCGGCCATGCACGTTAACAATTGGGGCATCACCGTTGCCGACGAAATTATTTCGGGTACGGAACAGTTTCTCGAAGCACATCCCTTTGTTGACCCGGCCAGGGTGGGTTGCATGGGGGCCTCCTACGGCGGGTTTATGACCATGCTGCTCACCACGCGCACCGATATTTTTGCTGCAGCCATTTCGCATGCCGGCATCAGTTCCATTTCTTCGTACTGGGGCGAGGGCTACTGGGGTTACCTGTACAGCGCTGTTGCATCGGCCAACAGTTTCCCGTGGAACAACCCGGAGCTTTACGTGGGGCAAAGCCCCCTTTTCCATGCCGACAAAGTGACCACCCCCTTGCTGCTGCTGCACGGCGATGCCGACACCAATGTGCCCCCGGGTGAAAGTATCCAGATGTACACGGCGCTGAAACTCCTTGGCAAAGAAGTGGAACTGGTTGAGATTGCCGGTCAGAACCACCACATCACCGATTTCAAAAAACGCTCAAAGTGGCAAAAGACCATCATCGCCTGGTTCGACAAATGGTTGAAAGACGACAGCAGTTGGTGGGACGCCCTTTACCCCGAAAAGAACCTGTAAACCGAACAATTTCAGGTAAATGTCAGATGAATAAAATGAAACAAAAAGGGATGGACACCGCGATGCAAAAAAAGTTGCTGGAATTTTTAAACGGATTCATCACGACTGAACGGAAGGTACTTTTTGAGAAAGTGCTGCAATTCCGCACCCGCCATATCACGGTGGTGCTCGAAGACATTTACCAGTCTCACAACGCCAGCGCCGTTTTACGTACCTGCGACCTGACCGGCGTACTGGATGTACACATTATCGAGAACCGCAATCGCTACCGCGTCAACCCCGACGTGGCCCTGGGTTCGTCCAAGTGGCTGAATCTTTACACTCACAATCAGCAACAAGACAACACCTCTTCCACGATCAGGGAGCTGAAGAAAAAAGGCTACCGGATCGTGGCAACCACACCCCACAGGGAAAGCCAAAGCCTCGAAGAAATCAAAGTGGACAGCAAAATCGCCGTACTTTTCGGTACCGAACTCACCGGGCTTTCAGAAACCGCCATTGAACAGGCCGACGAATATCTGCGCATCCCGATGTATGGATTTACGGAAAGTTACAATATCTCTGTCTCGGCAGCGCTGGTGTTGTTTACGCTTACCGAAAGAATGCGTAAGGAAAAGGTGGACTGGCAATTGTCGGAAACGGAGCGCTTTGAGACCCTGCTGGAATGGACGCGAAACAGCATCAATAAAGTGGGTGCACTGGAGAGACGTTTTTTGGAGAAGGCAAAAACCGAAGATTAATCATTGCAGAAACTTTATTTTTCATAATTTTACGGAAAATTAATTTAAAAGATTTGTACTATGGGAAAAGGTGATAAAAAAACCAGGCGAGGCAAAATCATATTGGGTACTTATGGCGTCAGGCGCAGAAAGAAAAAGGACCGGAAATTCATTCCGCCCAAGCCGGTTCAGAAACCTGAAAAAGAGGTAGCAGAGGAAAAGGCCGGGGTAGAGGAAACCACGGAAAAGAAAGTGGCAGCGACAAAGAAACCTGCAGCCAGGAAAACAACGGCCAAAAAAACCACCACGAAAAAAGCAGAAGCCGAAAAAGAAGAAACCCCTGTAGCTAAAGAACAGGCGAAAGCCGAAGTAAAAGAAGAAAAGGAGAAGACCGAAAAACCGGCTAAGAAAACCACGGCAAAAAAGACCGCCACAAAGAAACCGGTTGCCAAAAAAGCCGCAGCGAAAAAAGAAGAAGCGGCAGAAGAAAAGCCGGAAAAGGAATAGATTGACAAAACAGAGAAGCGGGGCGCCCCCGCTTTTTTTTATGCAAACAACTTTTGCACCAGCATCCTGAATTCATCACCCCGGTGCTCGAAGTTCTGGTACTGGTCGTAGCTGGCGGCTGCCGGCGAAAGCAGGACGGTGCAGCCCGGTTTGGCATGAGTTTTAACAATTTCCAGCGCTTCTTGCAGATTGTTTACCCGCAGCAGTTTGCTCCCGGATTCGCCCGTTTCCCTAAAAAGTGCAAGCATGGTGTCACCCGCCTGGCCAAGGAAGATCAGGTACTCAATCTTTTGTCCCTGTAAAAACCTGACCAGCCCGCTGTATTCGATCCCCCGGTCGTAGCCGCCCAGGATAAGTATGCCCGTATCCGTCAGGGTTTCCACCGCAGCCATGGTCGATTCTACAACCGTTGAGATGCTGTCGTTGTAAAAACGGATGCCATTGTGCTCGCCGACAAACTCCAGTCGATGGGGCAGGGGTTGAAAACCCTGCAAATCCTCAATGGCTTTTTCCACGTCCACCCCAAAGGTTGAAACGGCAAGTAAGGCTGCCAGGGCGTTTTTCAGATTGTGTGCTCCCCGTAGCGGGAAACGGGACGGATCGAAAGGGATCTTCCTGCCGCCAAGCAAAAAGCTGCCGTTCTTAAAAGAAGCATCCGTGCCATCAATGTCTTCCAGACCGAAGGTCAGCAGTTCACCCTTGCCGGCGGTCACGGCTATGCCGGCATCGCAAATGGCCACATCGCCCGCTTGCTGGTATTTTAAAACATTCAGTTTGGCGCTGCGGTAATTCTCAAATCCGCCGAAGTGGTCCAGGTGCTCGGGAAAAATATTCAGTAAAACCGCCACCCGTGGCGAGGTGTGGAGGTGCTCAAGCTGGTGGGCCGAGAGTTCGAAAACCACAACGGTATCGCCGGTGATCTGCCCGACCAGGTCAAAAGCCGGTATGCCAATGTTTCCGAGCAGGACGGTTTCCCTTCCTGCCGACCTCAGCAGATGGGCGATCAGGCTGGCGGTGGTGCTTTTTCCCTTGGTGCCCGTTACCCCAATGGTTTGTCTGCTAAAGTGTTTCAGAAAAAGATCGGTCTGGGAAGTGATGCCGGCTTTTCTGCCCGAGAAAATCTCTGAACGCAGGCCGGGTGACTTGATGATCAGCGGGTAGTGTGCAATGGCTTCGGGATAACTTTCTCCCAGGTAGAGGCTGGTTTTGTCATCGACCGGTAGGCCGTCGGGCTTTTCCCGCCTGTCGGCGATGCCGATCTCCATCATTGGAAAACAGGATCGCAGCAGGCGGTAGGAGGAATGTCCTTCCCTGCCAAAACCCAGCAGCAAAACTTTCCGGATGCCTTTAAGTTGCTCCTCAAGAAAGGTTTTAAAGCCCTCATTTTTACAGGGAAGTGCACTCTTGAGGATGCGTTCAAAGCTTTCCGGTAACAAGTGGTTTTTCTCAAAATCTGCCAACAGTTTGTCAAATGTGTCTTCCGGAACAGCAGGATGGAAATGCTTCAAAAGGGCCGGCAGTTCATCCCCTTCCCGCTGTTTACGAATTGCTGCCAGGGCAGCCTGTACTTCGTCGGGCGTGCCCACACACTCGAAAGGCTTGACCGCTGTTTTTCCGGTAAGTTCTTCAAAAACAGGAAGCAGGCTTTCGTCTTCCGCTAATGCTTTCCCGAAGATATCCTGCATTTGCTGCTGTGGGATGAAAGGTGATAATATGATGTAGGTAAACAGGCACTTGGGGCAGCGGCCGCACCAACTGCCGGTTTTGCTGCCCACATTGCAGGAACGGAAACTGAAGAAATGCTGCGGGAATCCTGCAAACAAGCGTGCAATCTGCAATTCGTTCAGCGGGCGAAGAAAACTGAAGTAAGACAGCCCGGAGTGAAGGTACTTCCAGGCATAGCCTGCGAAATCCTGTTCAAACTCAAGGGATTTGGAGTACTGGTGGTTGATTTTTGTTCCGGGAACCGTACTCTGGCTGGCACTACTTTCGTTTGAGAGTGCAATGTTTCCGGCACCGCAGGCCGCCGCCGCCAGGGAAGCGGTAAAAGCCAGCAAAGCCGAAAAAGGCGTGTGGCCATTTAAAAATCCGCGGGAGTTGAGTTCGAGCAACTGTTTGTCCAGTGTTCTGTTGACCACAATGGATTCGCCGGGAGAAAAACCGGCGATTTCCAGTGTTCGCACACTGGCCTCCCTGGGATTCAGAACAAAGGGGATGACCTCCAGGCCTTCTGACTTCAGCAATTCAAGTGTCACCACCGAATCTTTTCCCCCGCCCACCGGTACGAGAACCTTCTTTTCATCCAGCGGAATGTCAACAGTCAGGGTGGAGTTGCCTTCGGAACGGATTTCCATGAAACTTTCGCTGCCGGTCTCAATGCCGTTGAGGTAGAAAAATTCGCCCAGCCCGTGGTAGTAAAGTTTCTTCCACCAGTCAATCTGCTCTTGCTCCAGGGCATGGGGTTTTACGATCAGCAGCGGGGGACAGGCTGCCTTCCAGTAGCTGATCAGTTCCACCATCCCGATGTGAAACACCAGGTTCCCCAACTGTTCATTTGTCAGTTTCTCGAAATGGTAAAAACGGCGGGCCGGTATTTTCAGTGCCGGCTTAAAAATATACTTTCCCGCAAGCTCAAAAACAAACCCGGCTTTAAGCCCCTCATTTGTAACCGAAAACGAGTAATTCCGGTAAATAAAAAAGGGAAATTCACTGCGAAATCGCATGTAAGTTTCGTGATTATTGGCCCGTTTCAATAGGATTGGTATATTTTTTGATTAAATTAGCGTGTAAAAATAGCTTAAAATCATGAATGACATCGATCGGTTTCTTCAAATCAGGACCAACAATCTGAGCCCAGCCAAAGGGCGGCTGTTGTTGTCAGAGCCTTTTATGGGAGACTATTATTTTGGCCGGTCTGTCATTCTGCTTGCCGAGCATAACGACGAAGGTTCGTTCGGGGTGATCCTGAATAAGCCTGTTTCTGCAGGCTTCAATGAGATACTGAAAGACTTTCCCGAATTTGATACTACGGTTTACCTGGGCGGGCCTGTTGAAACCAACAGCTTGTTCTACATCCATACCCTTGGCGAAAAAATCGATGGCGCCATCGAAATCCGCGACGGCATCTTCTGGGGAGGCGACATCGAAGCCGTCAAGGAAATGATGTTGCTGAAATTGCTCGGCCCTGAAGATATCCGCTTTTACATAGGTTATTCCGGATGGGGTGTCAACCAGTTGAAAAATGAACTGAAACGTAATTCATGGCTGGTGGGTGTGGCCGACAAGGAAATTGTCTTGCAAACCGACCCCCTGGTGATGTGGGGCAAGGTGCTCGATAAGATGGGTAAGGAATACCGCTACTGGAAGAAGTTTCCCATTGATCCCAACATGAACTAGTGTTAAGTCATTTGTTAAACGACGCATCCTGATTTTATTTACAATCATAAATTGTAAGTACAAATTTCTAATTGATCTAATTGCCCTAAACAAATCCCAAACCTCAATTTCCAAACCTAAATCACAAGCATTACACACTTTCTGGGATACTACCGATTATTATTTAGAGCAATTAGTTATTAGATAATTAGGTCAATTTTTATTCAGTATTGTTTCACAAATACCGACTTAATATACTTGACCTGACACTAGTGGGATAAGATTCCCCTTCTGTTAAATTTGTTTCAAAATCTGAAAACCGTAGTGAAAAAATCTCCGATCAACTCCGGTTTCAGTATCGAGATAAAAACAATGCCGAATACCGCCCCCCAAAAGTGGGCGCTGTGGCCGATGTTGTCCGTTCCCTTCCGGCCCATGTAAGCCGAGTAAACCAGGTACAATATGCCGAAAACCCACGAAGGCAGCGGAAAGGGTATCGGAAAGACAAAAAGCGACATGCCGGGATTAACTAAAATGCTGGCAAACAGCACCGAAGAAACGGCACCCGATGCACCGACCGCGTTGTAATAAATGTTGTCTTTTTGTTTTTGAAAATCGAATAGTACCGAAAAAAGAATACCTCCCAGGTACAACAGGCCGTAGTACATTACGCCTTTTAGGCCAAATTGAAGGTGAAGAAAATTTTCAACAATATCGCCGAAAGAATACAGCACATACATGTTGATGAGTAAATGCAGCCAGCCCGCATGCACCAGGCCATAGCTGAAAAAACGCCAGCCTTGTTTGTGGTGTTTGATCAGGTAGGCATTGAATCGTAGCTTCTCGAGCAATTCGCCGTTGCGGAAAGTAAGGATGGAAACCACCGCAGTGGTGGCAACAATGATCAGGTTCAGACTCATGTGTACGGTTTTTCTTTTTTAAAATATCAGCAAACGCGGTTGCTTTTCCGCTTATTCAGTGCTATCAACCTGCTTGCCTTCCTGTTTTCTGAAATCGATTTCAGAACCCATCGCGCTGTGGGGGATAACATAAACGGCAATCATCACCACGGTTGCTACGATTACCCAAACCCGGTTATCGGGTTTTTTCTTCAGCCGCCACCATGCAATGAGCCAGAAAATAACGGTAGCAAGTGTTTTGTTGTCGGTCAGGTCGTGTCCGAAGGGCCATCCTGTCCAGTAGGCATCGAAAGCATACTTTTGCACCACCGGCCCGAGGATGAGCCCGCCAATGGTTAAAAACAGCAGGGTTACACCGGCGTAGTAGCGGGTGTTGTCGTACCCGGCAATGACTTCGATGCCTGCGCGGAGACCGAACAGTACCGAAAAGAACATGAAAAAAATATGTGGTGCAAGTATCGGTTTGGGCACGGCGCCGGTGTAGCGGATGATCACCGGCTCATCGGTGAGGGGATAGGCCTGGCCGGTTTTAAAAAGTTTCACTTTGTATTCGACTTTACCGGCAGGCGGCTGGTTGGGCAGGCTGCCTTTGAGTTCGCCCCCTTCCCTTGCCATGTCAATGGTTTGCCATTCGTCGTAACTTTTGTAGCGCTTGTAGGTTAGTTTTCCCGTGATGCTTTTGTCACTGACCGGTACGGTAATAACGGCATCCCCGTCGCCTGAGAAAGAACGGATCAGTCTGTAGGAAATGGTTTCGTCCCCAATCCTGATTTCACCCCTGACGGGATAGGTAGGTCCGGTGGCGCGCTGGTAAATCACCAGTCCGATGGTAAGCACAATAGCCAGAACCCAAAGCAGAGTGTTGATTGTTTTTTTGTTCATTGTGTTTATAATTTTTTGATTTAATTGTTTTTGTTTTCAATGGCGTCGTAAAACAACTGGTGAATGTTGGTACGGATATCCTCCTCCATGATCTTTGCGTTGTGCATGTCAGGGTAAACGCGGTTGGATAAAAATACATAAACCAGTCCGTTTTCGGGGTCGGCCCAGGTGTAGGTTCCGGTAAAGCCCGAATGGCCGAAGCTGGCCGGCGATGCCGACCGGCAGTTTCCACGGTGCTCTTCAAATTCCAGCATGGGTTTGTCGAAACCCAGCCCGCGGCGATTGTCGTTTTCCGGGAACTGCACCCGTGTAAACTCTTCCACGGTTTCCTTGCTGAAGAACTGCCTGCCGCCGTAATTTCCCCCGTTGAGCAGCATCTGCATCACCACCGCCACATCGTAGGCGTCGCCAAACAGCCCGGCATGACCCGAAACCCCGCCCATCATGGCGGCGCCCTGGTCGTGCACATCACCAAGCAACTGCTGGTGGCGGAATTCGCGGTCGTTCTCGGTGGGTACAATTTTGCCAAGGCCGAAAAAACGTCTGGGCTTGAAACGCAGGTTGTTTAATCCCATGGGCTCGTAAAACTGTTTGTAAACGTATTGGTCAAAAGGGCTGTTGGTCAGGTGCTTGGTCATTTCCATCATCAGGTAAAAACCCAGGTCGCTGTAAGTGTAGGTTTTCTCGCCCAGCGGGGATGCAAGGATCTCGCGGTAAATTTCGTAATTGTAATTCTCACGGATGTACATGTTTTCGGCCACCCGTACCGGGAATTCCTCCGAAATGACCGGACGGTAAAACGAAGTGTCCCAGAAATCCTTGACGATGGTACTTTTATAATAAGGTATCCAGTTTTGCAAGCCGGCCTGATGGGTGAGGATTTCCCGGAATCCGAGCTTCTCCTTGTTCGTTCCCTTTACAAAAAGCAGGTAATCCGAAAGTTTGCCGTCAATATTGATTTTTCCTTCATCGCTCAGTTTCATCAATGCCAGTGTGGTTGCCAGGATTTTGGTGAGTGAGGCCAGGTCGTACACATCGGTCGCTTGAACGGGCTTCAGGCTGTCGTAAGTGTGATAGCCAAAGGTTTTTTCGTAAAAAACAATGCCGTCTTTGGCAGCAAGTATCTGGCATCCCGGATAGGCACCGGTGCGGATGCCCTGCCGGGCGATGGAATCCACTTTCCGCAACACGGCAGTGTCGATGGCCAGGTCCGCCGGTTTACCAAAGGTCAGACGCGACTTGCGTGTTACAAGGCCTGTTCCCCGTGCAAACTGTCCTGCAGTCACGGGCAATCGTCCGCCGGCGGCATGCATCCCCAGGATGATTTCTGCTGAGATACGCTGGGTTACCGGCTTGTCTTGGTAGGAAACAATAATGGCATCGAACAGTCCGCTGTTGCTGAAGAATCCAAGGCTGTAAGGGCTGGCAAACAAGTCGAGAACCGCGTGCTTGTTGCGTGCCAGGTGCTCCGCAAACTGCAGGTCGCCCTCCGAAATCCCGAAGTTTCGCGATGCCAGGATGTTGGTGTTGACGATGGCCACAAACAACAGGTTGATGCCGTCCATCTGGTTCAGGATGGCCTGTTTTTCATCCATGCCGGCTTCGTGAGCCAGCCGGTACACGGGCATCGGCATAAAATCCGTCAGCACTTTTTCAAACCCTGTGGGTTCCGTGCTTCCCAGAATGACAATTGCCGGACGGATGGTATCGGGGAAACTGATGGGAATGAGGCTGCCGGTGTTTTTAACGACCGTCACAGCCTCGCCGTAAAGCTTTTCAACGGTTTTGGCGTACTGCGGCGGGTTGAGCTCTTCCAGCAGTGTACTGGTGTCCACGGGCATTCGTTTCCATGCGCCGGAAAGGTATTTGTACCTCAATATTTTCTTGCAGCTTGTTTCCAGTTGCGACATGTCAATCTTGCCTTTATTCAAAGCGGTTTTGATCGCTTCGACAGAGGCGGGGATGTCCTCGGGAATCAGCAAAATATCGTTTCCGGCTTTGAAGGCTTCCAGGGCGATCTCCCCCTTTTTGTAGTATTTTGTCACTCCTTTCATGTCAAGCCCGTCGGAAATAACAAGCCCCTGAAATCCCATTTTTTCTTTGAGCAGTTTGGTGACGATCTTATATGAAAGGGAAGACGGATGGTTCTTTCGCTTGTCCAGTGCAGGCAGTGCCAGGTGGGCAACCATGATGGAAGCTACCCCCTGGTCGATGAGCATGCGGAAAGGGACAAGCTCGGTTTTTCGGAGCTCCTTTTTGGAGCGGTCAACCACCGGCAGGGTTTCGTGCGAGTCCTGCCGTGTGTCACCGTGGCCGGGAAAATGCTTGGCACAGGCCAGGATGCCTTCGTCCTGCATGCCCTTCATGTAAAGGATGCCCTTGCTGCCCACCGACTTAGGGTCTTCGCCGAAAGAGCGCATGCCAATAACCGGGTTGGCCGGGTTGCTGTTGACGTCAACCACCGGTGCAAAGTTGAGGTGAATTCCCATCCGCCTACACTGCCGGCCGATTTCCCGCCCCATGCGGTACAGCAGACTGTCCGTACGGATGGCGCCCAGGGTCATTTGCAGCGGGTATTTCTGCGTGTTCTTCAGCCGCATGCCCAGTCCCCACTCGGCATCAATGGAAACGAACAGCGGGGTTTTGGCCTTGGCATTCCAGCGGTTGGTTTGCAGGGCCTGGCTGAGGGGATCACCCGAAAAGAAAGTAACACCGCCGATATTGTATTTTTCAATATAAGTGTCAACGGCCTCAAGGTAGCCTTTACCCGAGAAATTTGCCCGTGCGAAAATCAGCTGGCCAATTCTTTCCTCGAGGGTAAGCGAACGGTAAACGGAATCGGCCCAGCGGACGGCATTGCTGTTTTGCGAAGCCGTTTCCTGCGCAACAAGGGAAGATGAAGACAGCGCAACCAGCAAGACAACGGAAAATAACAAAACGGGCACCCTCTTCATCGGCAGAAAATTAAAAGGCAAATTTAGGGAAAAGAAAGATTGGATTTCAGTGGGCCGGAATCAAAAATCAGAAAGTAAAAAGCGGCCGGGGAAGGAATGGGCAGCGTAATCCATCCCCCCTTCGTTAACAAACTGTTGATAAAAACTAATCGGGCCGCCCGCAAATAACCTTACCTTAGCCCCGTCAGTTTCAACCAAATCAACCCATCTCCGCATTCGGAACAACAACAGATAAACATGCCGGAAATCAACAAATTAAAACGTATCGCAAGCCAAATCAGAAGGGATATTATCCGCATGGTCCACGGGGCCGGTTCGGGCCACCCGGGAGGTTCCCTGGGCTGCGCCGACTTTCTCACGGCCATGTACTTTGACATTCTCGACCACAATCCGTCGGCTTTCAAGCCGGATGCAATTGGTGAAGACCTGCTCGTTGTTTCCAACGGCCACATCAGCCCGGTTTTGTACAGCGCACTGGCACGCAGCGGTTACTTTCCTGTTGAAGAACTCAGCACTTTCCGCAAACTGAATTCCCGTCTGCAGGGCCATCCCGCCACCCTTGAGAAACTGCCCGGCATCAGGATTGCCACGGGTTCGCTGGGACAGGGCCTTTCGGTTTCCATCGGCATTGCCCTGGCCAAAAAACTGAACAGCGACCCCAAAACCGTGTACTGCTTCATGGGCGACGGTGAACTGGACGAAGGACAGGTATGGGAAGCGGTAACTTATGCCGGAGCGAAAAAGACAGATAACCTGGTTGCCGTTGTGGATTATAACAAAAAGCAAATTGACGGCCCCACCGATGAAGTGATGCCATTACTGGACCTGCGGGCGAAGTTTGAAGCCTTCGGCTGGAAAGTCATCGAAATGAACGGCAACAGCATGGAAGATGTCATTGCCCGCATGCAGGAGGCCAAAAGCTGCCTGGGCAATCAACAGGCAGTGATGGTGCTGATGCACACCGAAATGGGTGCCGGGGTTGATTTTATGACGGGAACCCACAAATGGCACGGCGTGGCACCCAACGACGAGCAGGCAGCCAATGCGCTGTCGCAACTGGAAGAAACACTCGGCGATTTCTAAGTGAAGATACTTCGGGTCGCGGTTTAACGATAAAAATGAAAAAAGCGTATCTGCCCTTTTGTTTCTTGTTTTTAAGCCTGCTTGCCTGCAACTTTCCGCTGTCGGCACAGGAAGAAAATAAGCCTGTCACACGGATACTGTTTATTCTGGATGCTTCGCGCAGCATGAGCGGCAAGTGGCAGGGTGACCGCAAGTTCGGCATTGCCAGAACCGTACTTTCCAGGGTGCTCGACAGCCTGAAAACGGTTGAAAACACGGAGGTTGCCCTGCGTGTTTACGGCCACCTTAAACATTACCCGCCACAGGACTGCAACGACACCAAACTGGAAGTGCCTTTCGCTCCCGACAATGCCGAACGCATTAAATTTGCCCTGAAACAAATCGTCCCCAAGGGTACTTCGCCCATTGCCGCCTCGCTGGCCAGGGCGAAAACCGACTTTCCGGATTGCGAAAACTGCCGCAACATCGTCATTTTAATTACCGACGGCATTGAAGAATGCGGTGGCGATTTGTGCGAGGTGTCGGCAATCTTGCAGAAGAAGGGCATCATCCTCAAACCTTTTATCATCGGCATCGGAAACGATTTACACGAAACTTTCGGCTGCGCCGGAACTTATTTCAACGCCAACGACCGGGAGCAGTTTGTGCATGCGCTGAACATCATCATTACCAAGGTGCTGAGCCGGACCAGCCTGCAGGTCAACCTGCTCGATGCTTACGGTAATCCCAAAGAAACCAATGTAAACCTGACCTTTTTCAACCGGCAAAACGGCAGGGTGATGTACAATTACGTGCACACACTCAACAACAAAGGAGTACCCGACACCCTGGTGGTTGACCCGCTCAACGAGTACCGCATACGCGTCAACACCCTGCCGCCCGTCACCATCGACTCGGTGAAGCTTACCGAAGGCAAGCACAACATTGTGGCCGTTTCGTGCCCGCAGGGCTTGTTCAGGTTGCAGCTGGGCACCAATGCCCCGGTGGATTTCAACCCGGCCGTCGTTGTCAGGCGAAAGGGAGAACAGGAAATCCTGAACGTGCAATACCTCAACGAAAAAGTCAGGTATCTTACAGGCAATTACACGGCTGAGGTGTTGTGCCTCCCCATAATAAGGCTTCCGGATGTGGAAATAGAGCCTGACAAACTCACCGAAATAAAGATTGAAAATCCCGGCATTGCCGTTTTTCAAAAAAATGCCAGGGGCTACGGCTCGGTTTACCTGCTGAGCGGGAATGGACAGGAGTTTGTGATTCGTCTGAATGAAAACGCCAAGAACACCGAGTCGCTTTATCTGCAACCGGGGAAGTACAGGGTGGTTTTCAGGTCGCGTTACGCCAGCCAGTCGGTTTTTACCACGGTGAAGGAATTTACGGTTTCCGAGGGGAAAACCACAAGAATCAGATTGTAAACAGCCTTGAAGGATGGAAATGGAAAATGTGCGTTTTTGAAAGAAGTTGCAAAACCAACCTGAAAAGCAAGGAAACAGATAAAAAAGAAGATGAAAGAATTCAAAGTAATTGACTACAGGGACACCCGTTCGGGCTTCGGCGACGCGTTGCTTGAACTGGGAAAAACAAATCCGGGGGTCGTCGCCCTGTGTGCCGACCTGACCGGTTCCCTGAAAATGAATGCCTTTGCGGAAGCTTTTCCCGACAGGTTTTTCCAGGTAGGCATCGCCGAAGCAAATATGATGGGCATCGCGGCAGGACTGACCATCGGCGGCTACATCCCGTTCACGGGAACCTTCGCCAACTTTTCCACGGCCAGGGTGTACGACCAGATCAGGCAGTCCATTGCCTATTCGGAAAAAAATGTGAAGATTTGCGCTTCCCACGCAGGACTTACCCTGGGGGAGGACGGCGCTTCGCACCAAACGCTCGAAGACATCGGCATGATGAAAATGCTGCCCGGCATGACCGTGATCAACCCCTGCGATTACAACCAGACCCGTCAGGCTACTTTGGCGGTGGCCGAACACCACGGGCCGGTTTACCTGCGCTTTGGTCGCCCGAAGGTGCCCAATTTCATTCCTTCAGACTTTGAATTCACTATCGGCAAGGCCCTGCAACTTCGCCAGGGCAGCGATGTCAGCATCTTTGCCACCGGTCATTTGGTCTGGCATGCGCTGGAAGCTCAAAAGATGCTGACGGAAAAAGGTATTTCTGCCGAAGTGATCAACATCCACACCATCAAACCGCTGGACGAAGAAACCATCCTGGAATCGGTTCAAAAAACAGGCTGTGTGGTCACCGCCGAGGAACACGAGAAAAACGGCGGACTGGGTGACAGCATAGCACAACTGCTGGCGGAAAAATATCCTGTGCCCGTGGAGTACGTGGCCGTTGACGACCGTTTCGGACAAAGTGGAAAGCCGGATGAGTTGCTCGGCTTTTACGGACTGGATGCGCCCAATATTGTGTCTGCCGCCGGAAGAGCGATTGCCAGGAAGTAAAGGTGAGGCTGCTTTCCCGGTTGACCAAAACTATTTCAGACCCAGTGCTTTTTTGATCCTGTGGTTTTAATAATTTTGAAACCGGTTTTTACAATCTGCTAAATGGCAAAATAGCTACGTGGTTTTGAAGAATATCTACCTCATCGGATTCATGGGTGTGGGCAAAAGCACCTTCGGCAAAAAACTGGCCCGTGAGTTGGGCTACCGTTTTGTGGACCTGGATGTGTTTTTTGAGGAAAAGTTCAAGATCGGCATCAGCCGTTTCTTTGAAAAATATGACGAAATCCTTTTCCGCAAACTGGAGAATCAACTGCTCACGGAAACCTTCGGCATGCAGCAGCTTGTGGTGGCGACCGGTGGCGGAACTCCCTGTTATTTCAATGCCATCAAGGATGTCAACCGTAACGGCATCAGCATTTACCTGAAAATGGATGCCGCTGCCATTGCCCACCGGCTTACCCACGCCAAAAAGCCCAGGCCGCTGATTGCCGGCAAAACAGGGATGGAGCTGGAGGAAACAATCAAAAAAAAGCTGCGCGTCCGGAAACCATTTTACGAACAAGCCCAGCTGACGGTCAATGCACTTAATATCGATGCAGGACAGGTTGCCGGAATGGTGAAGCGGATGCTGTGATTTGGGGGGGGGCGGACAGGGCTATGGTGCGTGCCGCAGTTTAGTGCTATAATTTTTGTAACTAATCAGTGTTGAAATAAAAGAATAACTTCGATATTTCTCTGTGAAACTCAGTGTCTTCTTTGCGGCTCTTTGTGTAACAGCTATTGCACAGAGTTGCTCAAAGAAGCACAAAGTGCCACAAAGAATAAACATGATTTATTGTAAATCCTTATCATTACTTCTTCTCAATACACTGATTAGTTAGGCCTTCGTGCTTTTTATTGTTTTTTCAAACATTTTGGTAACATGGATAAGAATCCTAAGCAATTATCATAATTCAGTTCATAATAATTTACTCCTAAATCCATTGTCTTGTAATATTCTTCCTGGTGTGTTTTATAATATTCTTCAGAAGGTATTTTCCAAAATCTTTTTCCGAGTTTTTCTGCAATAAACCATTTTTCCAATAGTCTGGCTGCTCTTCCATTTCCGTCTCTGAATGGGTGAATGTGCACAAACACTAAATGGATTAATGAAGCAAAATAAAACACTTCGGGGATCGTTAGATTATCCTCTGAAAGTTGTTCAGTGTCTGAAAATAGTTGTTTCATTTCTCTTTCAACAAATTCAGGTTCGATTGCCAAATAGGAAAGTCCCGATTTTCCAAAAACGCCAACTTGTTTTACCCGATATTTTCCTCTTTTGCTTTTAATCAATAATGTTTTTGATAAAAGTTTATGGCAAGTTAAAAGGTTTGTTTCGTTAAGTTTGTTTTGTTGAGCAAATTCATAGGCTTTGACAAGATTTTCTATTTCTTCAATTTCTTTTCCGGGCTTGAATTTTTCTTTGCTTAATTCATAATTCATAAAAGAATTAAGATCAATGCTATTACCTTCAATGTTTGAAGAATAAACAGCAGATGCTTTAGTTAAATATTCAAAATCCCCGTTACTTTCTGAAAAATCATGGTTCTCGATTAGTGTAGGAATCTCATGTCCAATAATTTTTAAATATTCGGGAAAGTATTTTCTATTGTAGATTCTCATTTTGGATTTTGTGCTTAAGTATCTCAAAGATAATCATTTTCATAATTGCTTGGGATTTTTTTATTTGTTTTCCAGCTTGAGGCACAACGGACAAGTGTATGAGCAGTGGCGGGAAATTCTGCACTATTGTTAATTTTTGCACCGTTGTTTACTTTATTCATATTCGTTTCATTTTTAGCACTTTGCCCGCCATTGCTTATACACAATGTTGAACTAAACCTCCCTGTGGTCGGTGGCATTATACCATCAATTGCACAGGGAGATTTACCTTTGCAGGATTGTTCATTAAAAAATAGTATCATGACAAATTTAAAAAAAACTTCCTTCAGGAGGTCATTCTTCGCAAT
>JAJRWG010000126.1 GCA_024276895.1 Bacteroidota bacterium | reverse complement strand
TTCGACAAACATCAGCAGGCCGTTTTTCTCGTATATGGTCTGGCTGAAAGTGCTCTTCCCCGTATTCAGCGGTTTTCGGAAAGGGATGCTTTTGTAAACGTAATTACCACTTCCCCTGTTGGCCGACCGGATGCCGTTAAGTGGCATGATCTGCGAAGCCGGGATGTGCGTCCCTGAAGATTTGAGCCCTGTTTTCTGCTTTACCGAAAACGGATTTCCGGAATGCTGGGCAATGATTTGGTTTCCACAAAGCAAAAAGATACTTGCGAAAAGAATGAAGTAGAATTTTTTCATATCTGTTGGATTTAATTTGTTTTCGTGACTTCTATCAATGATTTGTAAAATTCTCCGAGCCGGGCCGGTGCTGCACCTTCGGCCCACTGCACCTGGTTATTGAAAGCCTTCGTCCTGAAGCGGATAAAGTTGTTCATGTTCCCCGGCTTGTTGAACTCCAGTGTGTCGAGGCCCATCTGGTAAGCCTGTTTAAAAAGTTTTTTGGTCTGGCTTTTTTTAAGCTGTACCAGCAAAGAGGAGTCGCCCTGCAGTCCCCGGATTTTCCATAATCTGCCATCCGATTGCAAGCTGTAGGTGATGCTTTGGTTGGTAAACCCTCCGGCCGAGCCGAATTCCAAAATATGGGGGTCGTCAACGTAAACTTCCCGCTGTGTACTGCAGGATAAAAGTGCAGTGATGAAAAGAACGGTAAAAAGATTTTTCATATGAATCTGGCAAATTGATTATTTGGGATAAAAATACGAAATAATTGATTTGTCCGACCTTTTCCGGGGAGAAAAGCAGGCGCGGATTTTTCTCGCAAGGGACAACTTTCTGCTCATTGCTCAGGGCACTAATCTTAAAACCAGAATCTAACAGACAGCAGGAATCAAAAGTTTCCGGGGCTTAAAGTCAGGTACTTTTAACAAGTTTGTGATACTTTTCAACAAGCCTTGCCGCGCACGGTATTTTGGTTATTTTTGCGACCGACTGAAATTTAATGTTTTACCAAAACCAATAAATTATGTTAAAAGGACATCCTAAAGGACTTTTTGTTTTTTTGTTTGCCAATATGGGGGAACGCTTTGGCTACTACACCATGATGGCGATTTTCATCCTGTTCATGCAGGCAAAATTCGGCCTTGATGCCAAAGCGGCCGGTCAGATTTACGGCACTTTTCTTTTTGGAATTTATTTTATCCCGTTGCTGGGAGGGATTATTGCCGACAAATTTCTGGGCTTTGGCAAAACCATCACCCTCGGTATTATTTTAATGATTGGCGGCTATTTTATGCTGGCACAGCCCGGATCGGGATTGCCGTTTGTTTACCTCTCGCTTGGAATCGTGTCCATCGGAACAGGTTTCTTCAAAGGCAACCTTCAGGCACTTGTCGGCAAACTTTATGACGATGCCAATTACACCAAGTACCGTGATGCAGCATTCAATATTTTCTACATGGGTATCAACATCGGGGCTTTTTTCGCACCTTCGGCTGCCCAGGGAATGAGCAACTGGATACTCAAAAAGGCCGGCCTTGTTTACAATGCCAACATCCCGAGTATGGCCCACGAATACCTGAACGCGGCGGCCAGCGGAAAAACATTTGAAGAAACAGCCGAACTGACCAAGCTGGCGCAGGCATCCATCCTGCCGGATGGCGGCTACCAGTTCACCAACCTCACCGATTTCAGCAATTACTACATCAATCAGCTTGGCCAGTCGTACAGCTACGGCTTCGGCATTGCAGCGGTCAGTATTTTTCTGTCTTTACTGATTTTCCTTGCCTTCCGCAAAACATACAAGCATGTGGACATCATGCACAAGCATGCCAAGCAAAAAGAAAACCACAACATTGTGGAACTCACCCCTCAGCAAAACAAAAAGCGCCTGGTTGCACTTGGCTTGCTTTTCCTTGTGAATATTTTCTTTTGGATGGCCTTCCACCAGAACGGATTTACGCTCACCATTTTTGCGCGTGACTACACGGTTACCGAGGTAAGTTGGATTACCTACATTTTGTTCGACCTCAATGCGCTGCTCCCCATCATTGCCGTGATTATCGGCGTGATTTTACTGATCGGTAAAAACACCAGCAGTCTGTGGAAAGGCATCGGTGCTGTTTTTGTGGCAGGCGGTGGTGTGATGGCCTACTTTGCCGTCAGCTCCTTTGACGATGTGATGCCTATCACACCGATGATCTTCCAGCACTTTAATCCTATTTTTATTGTCTTTCTGACACCAGTGGTCGTTGGTATTTTTACGGCACTGGGTAAGAAGGGCAAAGAACCCAGTTCGCCGCGCAAGATCGGTATCGGCCTGTTCATCGCGGCAGCCAGTTTTATGATCATGGTGCTGGTATCCTCCGGATTGGTTTCACCCAAGGATTTTATACCCGGCCCCCTGGCCGATGCCATGCGCGTAACACCTTACTGGCTGATCGCCACCTATTTTAGCTTAACCATTGCAGAATTGTTTTACAGTCCCATCGGGATTTCGTTTGTGTCGAAAGTGTCGCCTCCGCAGTACGCCGGACTCATGCAGGGCGGCTGGCTGGGCTCGACAGCCATCGGAAACATGCTGGCCGGCCTCATCGGTCCATTCTGGGAAAAATGGGAAATGTGGCAGTTCTTCCTGCTGCTGGTGGTCATGCTGCTGATTTCAGCGATTTTCGTTTTCGCCATTATGAAAACACTGGAAACGGCTACCGAAGAATGATTTAGTTGTTGAACAACCGGAAGCCCGGCAGGTTTGCGAACCTCCCGGGCTTCTTTTTGCTGTACCGCGCAGGACAAGTCGTCTGGCCACTGAAGCAAGGGTTTTTAATTTTTAGAATAATTGTCCTTTAGTGGTCTGACGATTATCACAATCAAAACCTGAACTCAGAGTAATCGGCTCCGGTTTCGATGGGGTAGTTGCCTTTGTAAACATTGCCCAGATAGCCGTCGATGGCAATGCGGTCGCCCATCTTGAAGGCGTAATTGTTCAGCAGGCATTTTTTTTCATTTTCAAAAACCACCAGGCTGCTGCAGTTGACCACCGAAGTTTTCCCCAGCCTAACAGCCGTGACGGCAGCATGGGAAGTGGCCCCGCCCTTGGCCGTGAGCAGCCCGTCGGTGGCAAACACCATGGCAATGTCGTCGGGAACGGTGTCGGGCCTGACGAGGATGACGGCATCGCCGGGATATTTCTTCCGCAAAAAATCAATGTCTTTGTCGTCGAAAGCTACACGGCCGTTCATGGCGCTGCCGCCGATGCCGATACCCCTGCCGGCCAGTTTCATTTGTTCGACCGGCTTGCTGAACACCTCCACCGACTGGAAGCCCGACATGTCCAGGTCACGTGTTTGCAGAATGTACAGATCGGCTGGGTCTTCCGACTCAAACGTAAACTCAATTTCCTGCGGGCTGTAACCCA
>JAJRWG010000125.1 GCA_024276895.1 Bacteroidota bacterium | reverse complement strand
TGCGCTGGACAGGTACATCCTGGACTTTTTCGTGGCTGACTCCGTAAAGGACTGGGCAAAACGCTACCTGGATTACGAGCACCGGCAAGAAGCCAAAAAAGAGGAGGTGCGCAAAGCCCGGGAAGAAGCCCGCGTGAAAAACACCACCCCTTCGCTGCCGCTGGAATCCTATGCCGGCCCTGTTCGTGGCTGACTTGGGCCAAAGTACAATCCGACAAATCTTATTTTATCTCTTCTTTTTCAAACCTTCAATAAATAAACATATTTGCCCAAAATGCTTTGTTTACAGGTTTGAAAAAGTTGGTTGTTTAGCCGGGCACCGGTCGCGCTTGCCCGCCCGTCGGCCTGGCTGGAAGAACGGCGACAATAGAGGGAATTCCCAATTTCTAATTGCACTAATTGACCTAAATAATTTCTAAACATCAAATCCTAAACGGGTTTGTCAAGTGTTGGACAGTTTAGAAATTCGGATTTCGGATTTGTTTAGACATTAGAGCAATCAGGTCAATTAGGTCAATTCTTTCGTTTTCGCCTACCCCCCCGAACCGGCCGGAAGAATGCACGAGTTGGGATTAGTGTAAAATACATCCTTCTTTTATGGATAAAATGTATTTATACAAACGTATTACTACATAATAAGTGTAATTATCCAGATATCTTTTATACATTTGTCAAAAAATCAATAGCGTAAAGATCATGAAACGTAATTTTACCGGTTTTCTATTGGAATGGAAAAACAGCGAAAACCGAAAGCCGCTTATTGTCAGGGGAGCAAGGCAGGTGGGCAAAACCTATGTGATTGAAGATTTTGCCAGAAACCATTACACCAACTTTATGAAGATCAATTTTGAGGAAACACCGGAAATCAAAACACTCTTTAATACCAATGATGTGGCCGACATCATTCAAACATTGGAATTGAGTTATAGGGTTTCTCTTTCGGGTGATGATTCGTTGCTTTTTCTTGATGAAATACAAATGTGTCCCGAAGCCATCACCACGCTGCGCTATTTTCATGAAAAGATACCTCATTTACATGTGATAGCAGCCGGTTCGCTGTTGGATCATCTCTTAAATAAATTGCCTTATTCCATGCCGGTGGGAAGGGTGGAATTTGCTTATCTCTATCCCATGAGTTTTCCTGAATTTCTGGTTGCACTCGGACATGCTGCCCTGGCGGATTTTATTACATCCTACACTTTCCCTAAACCCGTTAATGCCGTGCTTCACCAGAAACTTTTAAAGCTGGTACGCCTCTATTATTTTATCGGCGGTATGCCCGAAGCCGTTTCTGTGTATGCGCAAAAGGAAAATTTGCAGGAAGTGGAAAAAGTGCACGAAAGCATCATCAAAACACTGGAATTTGATTTAGCCAAATACGGGACGCGTAAACAGCAGGAATTGCTTGTGAAAACACTCCGGTACATCCCCAAAGGCGGGGGACAAAAATTAAAGTACGTAAAAATCGATCCTGCCGAAAGATCGGACAGTTTGAAAGAAGCCCTCCGTTTGCTGGTGATGAGCCGTATTGTCCATTTGATCAAATCTTCTTCGGCAACAAACCCTCCGTTGGAATACGGTGTTAATGAAAAGATGATAAAACCTCTTTTCCTGGATATCGGGCTGGCCAATCATTTGTTAAGGCTCCGGTTACTGGATTTGGACCAGTTAATAACGGCTAATGAAGGGGGACTGGCCGAGCAGTTTACCGGACAACAGCTACTGACATTTCCACCTTTTTACACAGATAAGCAATTATATTATTGGTCGAGGGAGAAACGCAACTCGGAAGCTGAAGTTGATTATCTGCTGGAAGTAAACAGCACGATTGTCCCTGTGGAAGTAAAGTCAGGAAAAAGCGGTACGCTCAAATCATTGCACGTTTATATGAAAGAGAAAAAAAGAAAAACAGCTATCCGGATCAACGCCGCTTTACCATCTGAAACTCAAATCGAGACTTCTGTTTTTGTGGAGAAACAACTGAAAAATGTAGAATACCGTTTGATTTCCCTGCCGTTTTATTTGCTAAACGAGAAAGTGATATCCGGTCCTATTTCGGAATAGCAGGCATGAACACATTAGCATTGTCTTACCGGCTATGAAAGTTTTGTTCTGTTTTACTTCACCCTGGTCTTGCTATCGCACGGACCGGAAGGGAAGACTTGTGTGAGGGGGCGACAGCTGGGGGAATTTCTAATTGCACTAATTGACCTAAATAATTTCTAAACGTCAAATCCTTAACGGGTTTGTCAAGTAGTAAAGGACGGTTTAGAAATTCGGATTTCGGATTTGTTTAGACATTAGAGCAATTAGGTCAATTAGAGCAATTCTTCCGGCCTCAACTGCCCGCCGGCCTGCCCGGAAGACTCAAGGGACGGCTACTGCCGGCGAAGCAAAACCTACTCCCCCTTGTAAATAACCTCATCCAGCAGGGTTTGGGCGATGTACTCCATTTCCGTCAGCTCCAGGGCAATCAGGTTACCGAAACCGCTGCGCCTGGGAAAATAGATCCCGTTGTCAAGGGCGATGAACTTTGAATTCTTCGAGCGGATGGCCTGGTAGATCAGGTCGAGATGCACGGGAACATGCCCGTGGATCAGCCGCTTGTTGTTGATTTTTTCGGGTTTCACCTCGAACTCCCGTATCCAGATCATGGAATGTTTGTCGCTGAAGGGATCGTCAATCTCGAAATTCAGGCCTGCATGGGCAATGATGAAGTCATCCATTTCGATGAAATACTCCAGCTCCTGCATCCACCGGATGTATTTTTCCGGGATGTTGCGCGGCCGTTTGATGCCGAAGCTTTTCAGCGTTTCTTTACCGCCGCGCTTCTCCCATTCGCGCTGCTCGGGGCTTTTCAGCAAAGCGTTCGTCAGCCCCGTGCGTTTCCGGTCTTTTTCCCAGGCCTGCAGGCAATAATCTTCGTGGTTGCCCAGCAGCACCCTCACCCGGTAGCCTTTTTCCTGAAGCCCCATGATGTAATCGATGACGCCTTTGCTGTCGGGACCACGGTCAATGTAATCGCCCAAAAAGATCAGCAGGTCATCTTTGTCGGGAACGATCTGGTTTTCGATCAGGATTTCCAGTGTGTACGAACAACCGTGAATGTCAGGGATTACCCACTTTTTCTCCATAAACAGGAATGTCAATTCATTTGAAGCCGCCGGGCGGAACAAAAACTGCGTCAAAAATAATACATTTGCCCGAACTTTCTTTGAAGGATTTAAACTAAAAAAGGAACAAGGGTTAAACACCACCGAAATCCCCGGCTTTTCTAATGCAAAACAAAAAACATAAAAAAGTACTGCTAATCATCCTCGACGGATGGGGCCTTGGTGACGGCAGCAAAAGCGATGCCATCGCACAGGCCAAAACACCGGCTTTCGACAGCTACCGGAAAAACTATCCCCACGCCAGTCTGAAAACCTGTTGCCATGATGTGGGCCTGCCCGACGGGCAAATGGGCAATTCCGAAGTAGGCCACCTCAACATCGGGGCAGGACGCATTGTTTTTCAGGACCTGGAACGGATCAACAAAGACATTCGTGAGGGAAAGCTGGCTCAGCGCCCGGCCATCCGCCAATTGCTCGATTACTGCAAAACCAACGGCAAAGCCCTCCACCTCATCGGTCTGCTGTCCGACGGCGGGGTACATTCCCTGAACACCCACCTCTACAAGTTGCTTGAGATTGCCGACAGCGCAGGACAGGATAAAATTTTCGTCCACGTTATTACCGACGGACGCGACACCGATCCGCATAGTGGTTTGCAGTTCGTAAAGGAATTGAAAGACCGCCTCAAAGGCAGCAAAGCCCGTATTGCCACCCTTGTCGGACGCTACTACACCATGGACAGGGATAAACGCTGGGAGCGGATAAAAAAAGGCTACGACCTGATGGTGAACGGAACCGGCAGGCCTGCCACCGATATCGTTGAGGCCATGCAGCAGTCTTACGACGAGGGCGTTACCGACGAATTCATCAAGCCTGTGGTGTTTGTCGAAGACGGTCATCCTGTTACGACCATCCAAAACGGCGATGCCGTTCTGTGCTTCAATTTCCGCACCGACCGCCTGCGCGAGATCACCACCGTGCTCAGCCAACAGGACATGCCCGAATTCGGTATGAAAAAACTGAACCTGAAATACTACACCCTGACAACCTACGACAAGAACTTCAAAAACCTGGGTGTGGTGTACACCAAGGAAGACCTGAAAAACACGCTGGGAGAAGTGGTTTCAAACCGGGGGCTCCAACAACTGCGCATTGCCGAAACCGAGAAATATGCCCACGTTACCTTTTTCTTTTCGGGCGGAAGGGAAGAACCTTTTGAAAACGAAAACCGCATCCTGGTGAACTCGCCCAAAGTGGCCACCTACGACCTGCAACCCGAAATGAGCGCTTTTGAAGTGAAAGACAAGCTGGTGGCCCAATTGAAGCAAAACACCAACGACTTTATCGTGGTGAATTTTGCCAACGGCGACATGGTGGGCCACACCGGTGTTTACCCGGCCATCATCAAAGCGGCAGAGGCTGTTGACCGGTGCGTCGGAGAGGTGGTTGCCGCAGCAAAAGCCAACGACTACCACGTTTTGCTGACCGCCGACCACGGTAATGCCGATCATGCCATCAACGATGACGGCTCGCCCAACACAGCGCATTCGCTTAACCCTGTGCCGCTGATCCTGATCTCGGAAAAATACAAATCGCACCGGCTGGCTGACGGCATCCTGGCCGACATTGCCCCCACAATCCTTCAAATCATGGGCATTGACCTGCCGAAGGAAATGGACAGAAAATCGTTGCTGGATTAAACCGCGGCCATGCGTGTAAAACCCCCATATCTTGCACGACTGGTTTTCCCGAATCTGCTTTGGGAAATCCCGACACAGGAAAAAGAGATTTTCCTCACCTTCGACGACGGTCCTCATCCCGAAATTACAATGCGAACGCTGGAATTGCTGGACGAGTTCGATGCCAAAGCCACCTTTTTCTGCGTGGGCGAAAATGTGGAAAACCATCCCGGAACTTTTGCCGCCATACTGGAGCAGGGCCACCGTGTGGGCAACCACACTTACAACCACCTGAACGGCTGGAAAACATCCAATGCCGAATATTTCGGGAACATCGCCCGCTGCGCGGAACGGGTGAATTCGGAACTTTTCAGGCCGCCTTTCGGAAGAATCAAGCTTTCACAGGCGAAGGTTTTGCGTAAGCAGTACAAAATTGTGATGTGGTCGGTATTGAGTTGGGACTTCCATCCCAAAGTCAGTCGCGGGCAATGTTTGGAAAACGTACTCCGTTACACCGGGCCGGGTTCGGTTTTGGTTTTGCACGACAGCCTGAAAGCAGAAGAAAACCTTTTCCATGCCCTGCACGGCCTTTTAAAACATTTTAAGGAGCAGGGCTTTGCTTTCAGACCTGTCGGATGAACACCGGGCTGCTTCGTTTCGGCATTTCTGCCTTCAATCACCCAACCAAGCAAACAATTTTGCATCTTTGTCAGGAAATAAAATGCAACGTGCAAAACCCCGCTAAACTTCCGGCAGTTTTTTTCATTTCGCTTCTGCTCATCGGCTGTGCCCATCCGGTTTCACCGGGTGGCGGTCCCAAGGACGTCCAGCCCCCGCAGGTGCTGGAAACCAAACCGCCTAACGGCAGCCCGAATTTTATCGGGAAAAAATTCACCATCACCTTTGACGAATTTATCCAGCTTGATAACATTGCGGAAGAAGGCCTCATCTCGCCACCGGTCAGCGAACAACCCGACTTTAAAGTCAAGGGGAAATCGTTGGTGGTGAAGTTTAATGAAGAACTCAAGCCCAACACCACCTATTCGGTTTATTTCGGCAGTGCCATTGTGGATATTACTGAAAACAACCCCGTTGTCAATTACATGTATGTTTTCTCCACCGGTGACAGGGTTGACTCGCTGAGCCTGCAGGGCGAAGTTGTGGACGCATTTAACCTGGACCCCGGCGAAGGGGTGATGGTGTTGCTTTACAAAAACAACAACGACACCCTCCCTTTCGATTCCCTTCCCCTGGCGGTGCGACCCTACTACATCAGCAAAACGGATGTCAACGGGAAATTTATGTTTCACGGACTTGCCGACGAAAGCTACCTGATTTTTGCCCTGGCCGACCAGAACAGGAATTACATTTTCGACCAGCCCGGCGAAGCCGTTGCTTTTCTCGACAGCCTTGTCGTTCCGCAGTATCTTGAGCCGGCCATTCCTGATACGGCTGTCGCCGACACCACCGTCGCCGATACGGCAGCGCTTTCCCTACCTGCCGACAGCCTTTCTGCCGACAGTTTGAAACTCAATCCGTACGGTTTGGAAAACCTTAATTTTTATTCGCTTTACCTGTTCACACACAAAGACACGGTGCAAAAGCTGCTGAAGGTCGAACTGTTGCATTCCTACACCCTGCGTTTTTCCTTTTCGCTGCCCGCGGACGATGTGGATTTCAAAGTGCTGAATACCGTACTGGACAGTAGTTTGCTCCTCCGGGAGTTTTCAGACAGAAAAGATACCGTCACCTGGTATTTAAAACCCCTTCAGGTGGACACCCTGAAACTGCTGCTCATGTATCGTGGCGACACCCTGGAAATGACCAAAATCAAACTGACTCCCAGGGAAAAACTTACGGCAAGGAAAAAGAAAAAGCGAGCAGCCGAAAAACAATACCTTGGCTGGTCGACAAACGTCGGAAAAGACGGGGTGCTGGTGCTCAACCTGCAACCCGAAATCCTTTTTGATCAGCCTGTCACAAATACCTACACTGATTCGGTCAGGCTGGAAACACCACACGACACCATTTACAAACCCGCTTTTGTTTTTCTTGACAGCCTGCACCGGCGGATCAGGATCCCGCTTGCTTTGGAAGAGGAGTCAAATTACAATCTTTATTTCCCCGACTCGGCTTTTACAGGCTGGAGCGGTGTGCACAACAGGGAATTTACGCTGGCGTTCCGTACCAAGTCGCTCAGGGAATACGGTAAGCTTATCCTCAGCCTGCACCCGTCGAAAAGCCAGGCTTACATCCTGCAGATGCTGGGACAAAAGGAAACGGTGGTACGGCAAGGTGTTTTCAACAGCGACACCACCATCGTTTTTGAATATGTTGATCCCAATAAATACCTCCTCAAGCTTATCTTCGACGACAACAACAACGGTATGTGGGACGCCGGAAACTACCTGGAAAAGAAACAGCCCGAAAAGGTGCTTTTCTTCATGAAAGAGGTCAACGTGCGGGGCAACTGGGAAATTGAAGAGGACTGGTCGTTTTGACAGTTGTTGTACTTATTTAGAAGCGTTTGCTCTTGAACAGGCCTGTGGATGCTCTTCCGCCAATGCCTGAATAATCGTAAGACTTCAGTTTCCCTTTGAAAAATCCGGTGATTTTTTTGCCTGTGGTGTTGGTTAAATCGAAGCTTACTTCATATTCGTCACCATTGGCTTTGATGGTCAGTGTACCACCATTGATGTCGAGTACTGTTCCTGTTTCTGTCAGTATATTAAAATCGATGACCACCGACGAAAGGTCGAATGTAAAGGCGGTACCCGATTCCGTTGCGTCAAAAGTGTAATCTCCGTCATCAAGTTTACCAGCGCTGGGGCTGAATGTTTCAAAATAGATCAGATGACCGGTACCTGAAATGGAGTCGATCTCGCCATCCACTTCGTAAAATGTAAAACCGGAGGATGCCAAAGACAGGTCGATGTTGTAGGTACCAACCTGATCCCATAAACCATAATTTTCCAAAAAGCCCTGTGACAAATCATACTCGGTATCTTCGTATTTGAAACTGTTATTGGGTGTATCATCCTTTTTTTTACATCCCGAGAAATATACGCTAAGGATCAAAGCGCCGACAAATAAATAAATAAGATTTTTCATTTTTTAAAGTTTTTAAGTTCGCTCACCTGTTCTGCAAGCTTATTCTACTATTTAGTGGTATTGAAAATCGAAAGATTTTACTTTGTCTCAGCTTAACGGTTGTAAATGGTTATTATTGTTGAATAACAGCAGCAAATACAGATCAGCTTTCGTTGCACCTGTTAATACAATCCAGAATTTCTGCAAGGGTCATATTGCGCAGCTGGTAAAAAACCTTTTTGCCTTCTTTATTGGCCACCACCACATTTTTGTTCCGGAGGATGTTCAGATGGTGCGAAGCAGTAGCCTGCTCCATGCCCAGTTTTTCATAAATCTCCGTGACACTTAAACGGCTGCCATCTGCCAGTAAATCAATGATGGCGATGCGCATGGGGTGCGAGATGGCCCGCAGTTTGCTGGCCGCCATTTCAAGTTTGGCGGTGTTGATTTCCAAATGTGTCATATTGAGAAAAAAATTTTTTTGCAAAACTAGAAAATAACATCATGCAAGGTCAATCATCAACCGGTCAACACCCGCTTTCACCTTATTTTATACACGATCTAAATAACCGGAAACTGAAAATCGGCCTCCGGTACCGGTAAGTAAACTTGCTGAAATCTCAGGCGAAAAGTTCCGTAAAACGGAAGCTTTTTCCATCGAAAAGTCCTTTGTCGCTTAGTTTAAGCTCGGTGATGACAAGCAGGGCCATAAAAGAGAGGGTCATGAACGGTGCCCGCAGTTTGGAGCCCATTTCGTGGGCCATGGCGTCAATCTGATGGTAACTTTCGGCAACACGGTAAGCATTGTCCACCGACATCAAACCTGCTACTGGTAACGGCAGCACTCTTTCGTTTTGGCCGTTCACGGCAACCACACCGCCCCGCTCGCGGATTACCAGGTTCACTGCCCTGACGATTTCTTCGTCGCTCACCCCAACGGCAACAATGTTGTGGCTGTCGTGGGCTACGCTCGACGCAATGGCACCGCTTTGCAAACCGAATCCACGGATAAAAGCCACAGCCGGTTCCGACTGCCGGTAACGGTTGACCACCACCAGTTTAAGTACGTCGTTTTCCGGCTTACTCACCACATTTCCGTTGAGCGTTTCCGGACTTGTTTCTTCGGTTGCAGTAATCAGTTGCCCGTCGAAAGCTTTGATCACCTTCAGCCTGCTGCCGGCCGGTGAAACACGGATTGCAGATTCGGAAATCCTTTGTGCATGGAATTTATTCGGCTTTGCTTCTTCGACGGCATCAATCAGGCTTGTGCCGTTTTCAGCCACTTTAATTCCGTTGACGTAAGTGGCTAGTACGTTGAAATTGTCCAGGCTGTCCACCACAATCAGATCAGCAGGGTCGCCCTGCTGAAGTATGCCCACGTCCAGGCCGTAATGGCGGATGGGATTCAGAATGGCACTGCGCAGCACTTTCACAGGGTCGTAACCTTTTTTGATGGCCCGGACCACCAGTTGGTTGATGTGCCCTTCAACCAAATCATCGGGATGTTTGTCGTCGGAACAAAACAGAACATGATCGGGGTGGTCTTTCAGCAAATCAACCAAAGCATCAAAGTTTTTGGCGGCGCTGCCCTCGCGGATCTGGATTTTCATCCCGTATTTTATTTTCTCCAGCGCCTCTTCCATGGTGAAGCATTCGTGGTCGGTAGTGATGCCGGCTTCAATATATTTTCGTGCATTTTCGCCCTTCACGCCCGGGGCATGGCCGTCAACCGGCTTGTTGTATTTTTTGGCCACATCCAGCTTGTCCATTACGAACGGGTCACGGTTGATTGCCCCCGGAAAATTCATCATCTCCGACAGATATTTTACTTCGTCCATGCGCAGCAATTCGTCCAGCTCGCTGATCCCCAACTCGGCGCCGGCTGTTTCGAAAGGAGTTGCAGGAACACAGGAAGGCGCCCCGAAATAAAACTTAAAAGGTACTTTTTTCCCGTTGGCGATCATGTATTTCACGCCTTCAATCCCCAGCACATTGCCGATTTCGTGCGGATCCGATACCGTGGCTACCGTGCCGTGGACTGCCGCCAGCCGTGCAAATTCGGAGGGCACCAGCATGGAACTTTCGATGTGGATGTGCGCATCAATGAGACCGGGCATGATGAATTGATCAGTGCTTGCCGAACGCTCCTGCTTAACGGAGCGGATGATCCCATCCTCAATGTGGACAGTGCCTGGAAAGATTTTCCCGGCAACGGGATCGACAATATTTCCCGACAGGAATAACGAAGCTGTAGTTTTCATTTTAGGCCGTTTTTTTAAAAGGCGAAGTTATCTTAAATTTCGATGAGGTATGCAGTCTTGCCGGAATGGTGTGCCTCCGGTGAAAAACCGCGAATTGAAGCAGGAGCTGTTTTATCAGATTCAGGACGGCAATCAATGCCGCTGCTTCCTGCTACCCGGCCTAAGTTGTTAAATTACTGTTAAATAATAACAAGCACAATTTTAATATCTATTTTTATCGAAATTTCTTAAATAAGTCAAAAATTATTTCGGAGAAGAAAGCTGTTCCACACATTTTCCTATTGATATTCATCGCGTGTCGGGTCAAATTCAAACCTGATCTTCATCTCATTTTGGTGTTGAGGGCTGACCGGGAATCCCGGACGGGAGGAAATCACAAACAGCATTTTCCGGGAACGAGAAAAAATATCCTTATGAATAAAATAATTTCTGTTTACAAACAATTTATTTTCCTGATGTTGACGGCCTTGCTATTCCCGTTTTCAGGTTTAACACAGTCGGCACAAACTTTTCAGTCCGGCACGGCGGACTTTCTTCCCGGCGTGATCGACATCAAGGTAAAAGAAGGCGTGGGGCCGTATGAAAAACAGGAAAAGAGCATCCGTTTCGGCATTGCTTCGCTTGACCAGATCGCAGCTAAGTTTAAAATTAAAAAGCTTGCTAAAAGATTCAGGCACAAGCCCATTCCGAAAAACTCGGGTTTGCCGGATTTGAGCCGGATTTACAGAATTGAGTTTTCCGGATCGCAAAACGTTTTTCAGGTGGCCAGGGCATTTGCCGCCGACCCGAACATTGAATACGCCGAAGCTGTGCCGGTTTACCATGCCGTCGAAGTACCCAACGATGCGCTTTACAGCAGCCTGCAGCACCTCCCGCAGATCATGGCTCCCCAGGCATGGGACGTGCACAAAGGGGAGGATGGTGATGAAGTAATTGTGGCTATTATCGACAGCGGTGTCGACTGGCTTCACCCGGATTTGACGGAGAATTGCTGGCAGAACCTCGGCGAAGACGCCGATGGCGACGGGGTTACCCTGGAATTCAACAATGGTGTCTGGGAACGTGATCCCGACGATCTGAACGGCATTGACGACGACGGCAACGGTTTTGTGGACGATGTGATCGGATGTGATTTCCACGAAGCGGAAACCATCGGCGATGGCAGCAACCCCGATCCGCTTTGGGGCCAGGGCCCATTTCAGCACGGCACACACGTGGCAGGCATTGCCGCCGGCAGAACCAATAACGGGGTGGGCATCAGCAGCGTTTCCTACAATGTAACTTACCTGCCTACCCAGGTTGACAATGCCGTTGACGAATTTATTTACGTCTGGGATGCCATCATCTACGCCACCGATAACGGAGCTGATATTATCAACAACAGTTGGGGAGGCATGCCCAAATCAAGCGTGGGTAAGGATGCGATCGACTATGCCACCGGCCAGGGGGTCATTGTTGTTTGTGCCGCCGGTAACGACAACAGCAGCGAATTGTTTTATCCGGCTTCCTACGAGGGTTCTGTTTCGGTTGCCGCACTCAATGCCGATGACACCCGCGCGTCCTTCACGAACAACGGTATCTCGGTGGACATCGCCGCCCCCGGGGTCGGTATTTTAAGTACGATCACGAATAATAATTATGCCAGTTTTAACGGCACTTCGATGGCCTCGCCAATGGTCGCCGGTTTGTTTGCCTTGCTGAAATCCTACCGCCCTGACTGGACGAACGACCAGCTCATCGAACAGGTGATCGGCACTGTGGATAACATTGACAGCATCAACCCCGGCTACGAAAAAGTGCTGGGGTCGGGAAGGATCAATGCCTACCATGCCCTGGTTGACACAAATGTGGAAGTGCCTCAGGAACTGAGACTTGAATTTTTAGACTTTAGTTTGGAAGACGAGGATGGTGACGGTGCGCTGGAACCTGGAGAAACGGTGACGGTTTCGTTTTCCATGCGGAGTTTTGCACACGTGCTTCGCGATGAAAATGCCCTGTTTACCCTTTCTTCAATCGACCCTGCTGTTGAGATTACAACGGCCTCGGTAACCGACACCATTCCCGGCGATGCGGTTTTCGAGGTAAGCGGCCTTGCATTCACCGTTGCGGAGGATGCTCAGCCTCATTTTGCCGGTTTGATCATCGACGTGTCCTCTGACATGCCTGTGCTTTACGGAAGTGAAACAGAAATTGCAGCACTGGTTGCACCGGCGGGTTTTCTTGTCTGGGAGGGAGAGGCCAAAGCGCCGGATGTCAGCGGCACTTTTATCAAAGATTTTCTTGAGGCAAGGGGTCACGAGGTTTTTTATACAACCACCTACCCTTCGAGCTTCACCGGTTTTGATGCCGTGTTTTTATCTTTTGGCAATGCCGGTGAAAACTTCGATAAAGCTACTTTTTTTAGCTATTCCCATTCCGTACCCATACAGCAATATCTGGAAAATGGCGGGACACTTTACAGCGATGGCGCACCTTTTCTGCACGTGCCTGCTTTGTACAATTATCCGAATGCCGGTGAATTTGCAAGCCTGTTTGGAGTTGACAGTGTACGTGCAAGCACTTCCGAACCCAATCCTGTTGACAAGCTGACGGGAATGGACGCCACCTTGTTCGCGGGGATGGTGTTCAACGCTTCCAGCCAGCAGTACAACTGGTACATTGACGAGATTTTCCCGGCACAAGGGGCAAAGGTTTCGTTTGCTGAAGAAGATTACGGAAATGTTTCCCTTTACAACGATGGCGATTCTGCACAGAAAACATTCCATCTTGGCTATTCGCTTGCCGGACTGGTTGATGAAGACCCGCATTCTTCGCGCTACAACATTTTGATCAAAGTGCTGGAATTTTTCGGTTATCCTGAAAATGACGGCTACGTCGTTGCCAATTTTGCAGCAGACCAAACCGAAGGAACCCCGCCGCTTGAGGTTCAGTTGCCGATTGGTCAGTCGCTGATGAAGGAAGCCAGATAACAGGCTGGGCATGGGATTTTGACGGGGATGGCGCTTTCGATTCAAATGAGCAACATCCGGTTTGGACCTACACCGAAGGCGGTGTTTATGATGTAACACTGGTGGTTTATGGCGATCAGGATACGGATACACTGGTGAAAAAAGACCTCATTGTCGTTCGTGAAGGCATTCTTGTTTACGAGGGTAAGGAGCACGAAAACGGCTACAGCGGGACATTCATCCGCGATTACCTTGAAGACAACTGGTACGATAATGTAGGATACACGAACCGATTTCCGGCGAGCCTGGAAGGCTACAATGCCGTGTTTTTGTCGTTTGGCAACACGGGCCTGAGGAGTACCGTGCTGACGGATGAAATGAAAAATGCTGTTTTCAGTTATACCTTTGATGGTGGCAGGATTTATCTTGAAGGGGGAGACGCCATGAACTCGCTGGGCCCTGACGGCTGGGTCTTTGGTCTTCAAAGTGTTGATGATGGTGAGCGGAATGAAATTGTCGATTTGGCCGGACAGGATGGGGCAATAACCCAGGGTATGCAGTTCCAGGCTTCCAGCCAGTTATCGGTGAGAAGTATTGACAGGTATTCCAGAAACGAAGACCTTCCGGGAGCGAAAGCGGCGTTTCAGGAAAGTGATTACGGTACGGTGGCTGTGGAATTTGATGGTGTTTCGATAAATGGTCAAAAGACTTTTTGCATGTCCTATGCCCTTGCAGACCTGCAGGACGGTGATGGGATAAATACCCGTGACGAGTTGCTTAAACGGATTCTTTATTTTTTCAATGTAACGGTAGGTGTTGAGGAGCAGACTATCGAGATATCCGGGCTGAAGGTTTATCCGAATCCGGTGGCCGACCGGTTGACGCTGGAGTTTTCATTGCAGGAAAAAAGTACGGTGGTCATTGAAATGTTCGACCTGTCGGGAAGGAAAGTCTTGGAACTGAACAGGGTTTTCCCCGATGGGATACAACGGATTAACTTTAATGTAAGCGACTATCTTTCCGGTCTTTATTACATCAGGGTGCGGACAGGCGAAAAATCGGGAACCATGAAATGGGTGAAGGTGAATTGATATTTTCCCCTTACGGGATGCCGCGATAAAACCCTGTCTGTCGTTTCCTCCACCGGACAAATTAACCCGGATTTGTCATTAGAAGGGACGAACTAATGACAAGTGCGGTAGCCGGCGGGGGGAATCCGGGTTAACCCCACGTTAGAAAATCTTACTTTTTGCAAGCGGCAAAATGTTAGATTTTCTTAGGCGAATCGTCATAGGTTCTTGCTGTATTTCATCAAAATATATTAAATTTTTACGGAACAGAGCCGTTAGAAATCTAATCCAAATGACGATTTTGGGTTAAGCTGAATTCAGATTACAGTGTAAGGCAAAATAATTTCGGATCTTCGAACAAATGTTCTCCCGTTTTAAGGTGAAGTTGTCAGCATTACCCCAAAGCAACTATTTTGCTAAAAAGCTGTCTTACCATCAGTGCGTGTTCTGAAAGTTACCGGCTTTTTTTTGACTGAGGCACCAAAAAAATATCCGTTTAAGTGCGACGTTCAAATGCCAAAATCACTGCAAGCCAATATGATAATCTGAGAAGAGAAAAAATATTCAAACCATAAACCTATTTATCAGTAACTTTGCCCGCATTTTTTTTGGAAACTTTAATACTTCAATTTATTTAATCATGAAAAATTTATTTACGAAAATCATTCTGTTTGCGTTAATGCTGACGGCTGTTCAGTTGATGGCACAGACAGAAACCAATGTTGCCGAACTGAACCGCTTGTCTGCTGAGTTCGAAGCGCAATGGAACGCCAACCAGGTGAAAGTCCAGCAGTATGCGGCCGAACACAACATCCAGATTTACCAGGAGTTGGAAGACGGCAGGGTGATGCAACTGGTGGATGTGCGCGACGGCATCCCCTATTTTTACATCACCCACAACCTGGGCGCAGCCCACACCACCCGTGCCGCTGAACTTTGGCCGGGAGGGAGCTCAGGCCTGAACATCAGTGGCGAAGGCTACGACCAACTGGGATCGTGGGATGCAGGGCATGTCAGAAGAACACATCAGGAATTTGTTGACCAGGGCGTGTCACGCGCAACCCCGATGGACGGTAATTACGCTTCAAATTTCCATTCAACCCATGTGGGTGGTACCCTGATCGCAGCAGGCGTTGTCGCCGATGCAAAAGGCATGTCTTACGCTGCCAACCTCAAATACTGGCAGTGGAGCAACGACAACTCGGAAATGGCCGCCGCCGCCGCTAACGGCCTGGAAATATCCAATCACTCCTACGGTTTTGGAACGGGTTGGAACTGGACAGGCAGCAACTGGCAATGGCTGGGCAACGCGAGCATTTCGCCTACCGAAGATTACAAATTTGGTTTTTACACCGGAGATTCGAGGTCCATGGATCAGATTGCATTTAACGCACCTTATTACCTCATTGTGCGATCGGCAGGAAACGACAGGGGCGAAGGCCCCGGTGATGCCGGACAAAACGGTAAACCTGAAAAAGACGGTGGTGATGATGAATATGATGTCATTAGCCACGAGTCGATTGCCAAAAATATCATGACGGTAGGCGCTGTTAAAGAAGTGATGAATTACACAGGGCCTTCCAGTGTGAAGATGAGTAGTTTTAGCTGCTGGGGTCCTGCCGATGATGGCCGTATTAAGCCCGATATTGTTGGAAAAGGTGTGGATGTTTATTCAACCCTGAACGGTAGCAATACTTCCTATGGCACTTTGAGCGGAACTTCCATGTCGTCGCCCAACGTAGCCGGTTCAATGGCTTTGCTGCAAAAACATTACCAGGACACCCACGGCGATACACCCATGCGCTCGGCAACACTTAAGGGGCTCGTACTGCACACCGCCGACGAAGCAGGTGATTATCCCGGCCCCGATTACGTGTTTGGGTGGGGACTGATGAACACCAAACGTGCAGCTAGTGTTATTTCTGATGACGTGGGACAAAATGTAATTGACGAATTGGTGCTGAACAGCGGCGACCTTTTCCTGCGCGACATCAATGTTCCGGAAGGAACCGACCTGCGGGTTACCATCTGCTGGACCGATCCGGCAGGCATACCCGTTTCGCCTCAGCTTAACCCGCGTGACCCCATGCTGGTCAACGATCTGGACCTGAAAATCAGGGATGCCTCTTTCAACGAATATTTCCCTTACAAACTTGATCCTGATAACCCTTCGGCGGCCGCAACCAACGATTCAAAAAATGCTGTGGACAATGTGGAATCCGTTTACATTGAAGCTCCCGAAGCTGGAACCTACACCATTATGGTCAGTCAGGACGGTTCGCTGCAGGGCGGACAACAGGCATTCTCGCTGATCATTACAGGCATTGAAGAGTACACTGTCGTACCTGAGTGTTCGGCAGGAATGGACGATCCCGCAGACGGAGCAGATGAAATATTCACCAACCAGTGGTTTAGCTGGACCCCGGCCAGTTTTGCCACCAGCTACGATGTCTATTTTGGTACCGATGGCGGTGGTGTTGAAACACCTACCAATGTTTATAACGGTCAGAATTTTCCAACCAACGGATTCTCGGTAGTGATGGACCCGAGCACAACCTACTACCTGCAGGTTGTTCCACGAAACAATATGGGCACTGCCGAGGGTTGCAACGACATTTACACCTTCACAACGATGGATGCCATTGTCGATTACCCCTACGTCCAGCAAATGACCGACATTATTGTTCCCGAACCGCCACAATACTGGCAAACCGTTGACAATTCGGATGCCACCTGGCAGAGCACCGATATGATTGGTCATGGTGACAACAAGTCGATGATCTGCTGGAATACAGAGGCCATTGTTGAAACCGATTACGACAACTGGTTTATTTCGCCACCTTTCGAGGTTTCGGTAGGGAAGGAATATTACGTCAGTTGTTTCTACAAAAGTTTCTCGAACAACAAAACGGAAACCCTGCACATGTTCTCGGGTGAAACACCCGATACAGCCGACATGACCAACCTGTTGTTTGAAGATGTTGAATTTTCTGATGTTAACTGGCGAAAGGGTTCAGCTTTGTACATTCCCGAAAACGACGGCCTTGTTTATTTTGGCTGGCACGTGGCCAGCACGCAGGGGTTCGGCCTTTTCCTCGACCACATCCAGGTTGACGACTGGGGAACCGTCGGTCTTGAAGAGGGAGATCCCACTGAGATTGTACGCATTTACAACTTCAACGGCAATGTGTTTGTTGAAACAGGTGATGCCTGGAACGGTGCTGACATCAAAGTGGTGAACACCATGGGACAAATCCTGTATTCGGGCAGGCACGAGCAACAGTCGAGCATTGACCTGAGCCGTCACGGAGCAGGACTTTACATCGTCACACTGCGAAAAGGAAATAAAGTGGAAACCAAAAAGCTGGTGATTCGCTAAGCAGTCTGGCCGAAGAATACAAACCGCAAAGGCAGGGAGTCAAAACCCTGTTTTTGCGGTTTTTTTGTCAAAAGAAACAATCCGGAAACAACACCTGTCAGGAATCCTTCACCAGCAACTGCATGGTGACCCGTGATTTCTGTTCCAGGTAAATTTTCTTTCCCGTGGTCAGGCTTTCTATCAATTCGTCGTTGTAGTGCCGGATGGTGAGCAACTGCAGGCCGGTATTGTATTTCAGGAGGTAGTCGTTTTTTAAGTCGGCCATCAGCGCCTTAAGCTTGTCGGCATCGTGGTTGAAACACACCGAAAAACTGACCGCCGAATGCTGCATCAGGTTGATGTGGATTTTGTTTTTGCTGAAGGCCTCGAAAATCCCTGTCAGGTTACCTTCGGCGATGAAGGACAGGTTCCTGGAGCCGATGCTGAGCAAAACCTGCTTGTCTTTTACAATGATCTTGTGTTTTTCGCTGTCGCGTGACGTATCGTCGGCAATCAGCGAGGGTTCCGAATCCGGCTGGTGAAACGGCCTGACTTTCAGCGGAATATTTTTAAGTTGCAGCGGCTGGATGGTTTTAGGGTGAATGACCGAGGCACCGTAAAAAGCCAGCTCGATAGCTTCGTGGTAAGAAATGAGGGGCAGTTTTTCGGCTTGCTCAAAACGCTTGGGATCGCAATTCATCAGTCCGGGAACGTCTTTCCAGATACTCAGCTCATCGGCTCCCAGCACTGAGGCGAAAATAGCTGCCGTAAAGTCTGAGCCTTCCCGGCCCAGGGTCGTGGGTCGCCCCTGAAGGTCGGAGCCGATGAACCCCTGGGTGAGCACCACCTTTTTTTCGTCCAGTGCCGGCAAGACACGCGAAAGAATGGTCTTTCCCGTCAATTCCCAGTTGACGGATGCGTCGGTGTGGTTGCTGTCGGTAACGATCAGGCAGCGGGCGCTCAGCAGGCTCACCGCGATGCCGGTGTTTTTCAGATAGCTTTCAAGGATGATTCCCGAAAACTCTTCGCCGAAGCACACCACCCGGTCGTAGGCTTCGTACCTGTCGGCGTAAGGTGTTTGCAGCGCATCCCACAGCTTGTCAAACTCTTTTTCAACAGCAGCTGCCGGCGATTGTGTGTCATCGGAAAACAAAGCGCTGACGATGTTTGAATGAAATTGTTTCAAATCCTCGAAAGCCGTCCGCAACTGCTCCGTTTCGCCAGTCAGTGCGAAGCGTAGTAAGTTTTCCAGGGCATTGGTGGTTTTGCCCAGAGCCGACACCACCACCACAAGAGGCTCGTGGCTAAAGTCCGCGACAATGCCGGCAACCCTGCCAATGCCTGTGGCATCCTTCATCAGTGCACCGCCGAATTTGAAAACCTTTGTCATAATGAATCTGATCGGAACCTGGTTTAGCCTCTTTCTTTAATTACTCCTTTTCTGTACGCTGCCAACAGCATTTTCAGATCATCGATCTGGCTGCTGATCTCCTTGCCCACATCGGTGTCGCTCACCCTTTTGCGGCTGGCGTTTTTCTCGATAAAAATGCGGTTGGAGATGATGTCTTTTTCTTTTTCGATGGCCGTTTGCTTCGACTCGAAAGCGTTGTGTTCCACCAGCACCAGCCCGTAGGAATTGTAGATCAGCGTGTAGCCCGAAACACCCGTAACCGCCTGGTAAGGAATCGACATCCCGCCGTCGATGACGAACAGTTTCCCGTTGGCTTTGATGGGACTTTCGCCCTTTTTCACCTTGACGGGAACGTGGCCGTTGACAATGTGCGAATGCTTCGGGTCAAGGCCGAATTCCTGCAAAATCCTGTTGCAGTATTTCTCTTCCTGAAAAGCCAGGGAGTAGTAAGGGTTGCGTGCTTCCCTGTGGGTGGATTTGTCGGCCACGAAGTACCTTTCAAAAGTTGTCATGCGCTGCTTGCCGAACAGTGGCGACAGCGGCCCGCACCACAGGTACCAACTGTAATCCTGCAGGTTGTCGTTTCCTGATGCGGCCGAACGGTGGTAGTAGCCTTTGCGGGCCACCCGCTCAAAATGGTCGCAAAGCTCTTTGCCCTTGTGTTTTTTACCCTCGATCTCAAAGTGCTCGAACTCGCCTTCCCGGTTCATCGGGATGCAACCGTGGTACAGCAGGTTGGAGTTGTAAGTGAGGTACATGCTGCCGTGGGTGTACAAAAACTCGATGTGCTGCTGCAGCCGTTTGCTGTTGACAAAACTGGCCCGCAGTTTGTCCATCACTTCCTGTTCTTCCTTTGTCAGTTTGTAAGGTTCTTTGCTGTTGATGGTCGGGAAATTCTTGTCCAGCAAGTCGTAATTTTTCCCGTCAATGCTGACAGTTCCTTTTTTAAAATCAATTTTGTCGAGGTGCAGGCGGTCGTCCATCTGAAAATGCGGGTTGCGGATGATGGTCTGCCCCTCGAGCTTCAACTGGATGACGGTGATGGCCTTGTGCATTTGTTTGAGCATTTCCAGCGCGCTGCCAACGTTTTCCGACCTGGGAATGAAAGGAGTGCAGGGGTCGTTCTTGTATGTTTCCATGGCGAAGGTTGCCAGCGGAAGCATGTTGATGCCGTAAGCGTCTTCCAGGGTATCGAGGTTGTTGTAGCGCAGCGAAATGCGGATCACGTTGGCGATCAGTGCAGCGTTGCCCGAAGCCGCCCCCATCCAGACGATGTCGTGGTTGCCCCACTGGATGTCCACCGAGTGGTAGTCTATTAAGCGGTCCATTACCTTATCGGCATAGGGACCGCGGTCGAAAATATCGCCGATGATGTGCAGGCGGTCGATCAGCAATCGCTGGATAAACTTGCAGATGGCAATGATGAAGGATTCGGCACGGTCGATGTTGATAATGGTGTTGAGGATGGCCTCGAAATATTCTTCTTTGTCCTCGCCACTTTCGTTCAGAAGCTCGTCGATGATGTAGGCGAAATCGCGGGGCATGGCCTTGCGCACCTTCGAGCGGGTGTATTTCGAAGCCGCAGCCCGCGCCACCTGTGCCAGCCGTTGCAGGGTGATGGCGAACCATTCGTGGGGATCGTCTTCGTTTTTCAGCACCAGCCCCAGTTTTTCTTTGGGATAGTAGATCAGGGTGGCCAGCGCGTTTTTTTCTTTCTGACGGAGTGTTTTTCCGAAAACCTCGTTAATCTTACGCTTGACCACACCCGAAGCGTTGGCCAGCACGTGGCTGAAAGTTTCGTATTCGCCGTGGATGTCGGTCAAAAAATGTTCGGTTCCCTTGGGCAGGTTCAGGATGGCGGAAAGGTTGATGATCTCGGTACTGGCCCACTGT
>JAJRWG010000124.1 GCA_024276895.1 Bacteroidota bacterium | reverse complement strand
TTCTTCTTTTCTGAACAAGGTGCGCATGACCTCAAGCCCCCAGACATAATTTTCGACTTTGGCAAACCGTAGCTGGTTAAAGGGTATTTTCATTTCTGCCACCCATCCCAGTTCGTCAATACTGGTTTTAACGTACCATACGGGTTGGGGGGTGTCGTCCCATTCGGTGTCGTTGCTTACCACGCCGTCGCCCTTCACGCCGGTAGCATTTACCGAAAAGCCGAAAGCGCTTAATTTATCGTTGTAGCTGCTGATGCCAATGGCTACCCAGTCGCCTTCGCCGTTGTCGCGCCTGCCCAGGCGGCGTTCTATTTTGTCCGGCTCGGTGTCAAAAGCACGGATGGCCACGTAAAGGTTGTTATCGTCGTAAAGAATCTTAAAGGCTGTTTCCTGGGAGGGTTCGGCATATTCGTAAGGCTCTTTCTGGGTGAAGTCGCCGGACCATTCAACAATGTCCCAGACCGCTTCGTCAATTTTACCGTTGATGACAGGGGGCTTTCCACTCACTTTTTTTGTGTTGTAAATCCTGACTTGTGCACCAACTGCCAGGTGCAATAAAAGAAACAGGGTTAAAAACAAGTGGATTTTGTGCTTAATCGTGCTTGATTGATGAATGCGCGAAATTAAATATTATTTGGGTTAACAGGCCGTAAAATGCGGAATTGAATAAAGCCTTTTTCTTCATGGAAAAGAACCGGCGTGAAAGGCTGTACACACCGTCTTAAATTTGTCAAAAGCTTCCGGCTTTCATTTTTTTGGTTATTATTGTAATCTGTTCGGGATTTTTCCGTTTCAATGTAGTAAAACACGATCCATCTTTTGAAAAGCCTTGTTTTAGAAGTCAGACACTTGCGTAAAAGCTATGGCAGCCTGCTTGCCCTGGAGGATTTCTCCCTGCAGGTAAATAAAGGTGAAGTGTTGGGGATCCTGGGACCCAACGGTAGCGGTAAAACCACGGTACTTGGTATTTTACTCGATATTATCAAACCCAACAAGGGTGAATATGCATGGTTTGGTGAACCGGTTTTCAGCAACCAGAGGAAAAGGATCGGGGCCTTGCTTGAGCAGCCTTTGTTTTACCCTTACCTGACGGCGGTTGACAACCTGAAGATTGTCGCCGACATCAAAGGAGTATCCTACCAAAAGATTGACGGCTTGCTTGAAAAAGTGGGGCTGACACAGCGAAAATACAGCAGGTACAAAACCTTTTCGCTTGGCATGAAACAGCGTTTGGCCCTGGCCGCCTGCCTGGTTGGTGACCCCGAAGTGCTGATTCTCGATGAACCGACCAACGGGTTGGACCCGCGCAGCATTGCAGGTATCAGGGAACTGATCCAGGACATTGCCGGTCGCGGGCTGACGGTACTGCTGGCCAGCCACCTGCTTGACGAAGTCCAGAAAATATGCAGCCATGTGGCCATTCTAGATCATGGAAAACTGTTGCACACCGGCCCCGTGGACCAGGTGCTGGGTTCCACTTTTGTGCTGGAGTTGCAGGCAGGCGACATGGCATTGCTCAAAGAGGAGCTTCAACAGATTGATTTCGTGGAAGAAATAAAGCAAGAGGATAAATACTGGCTGGTTAAGCTGAAAGGCGAGACAGACCCGGCAGAGTTGAGCAAACAACTTGCCGGCCGCGGCCTTTACCTGACCCATCTGGTGCAACGAAAGATGAGTCTTGAAAAATATTTCCTGGAAATGGTTTCCGGTTAATCCACAGGAAAAGTAAAAACATAAAAGGATCACACAATCGCAGATAAAGAAGTATGTTCAGCTTATTGAAAATAGATTTTAGAAAGTATGCCTACACCAGTACGTTCTGGGTGTTACTGCTGATTTATTTTGTGCTGATCGTGGGGGTATTTTTTGGTGTGGAAGCATTCCTTAACCAAACGATGACAGACGTTCGCTCATCCGCACCACTGCCCTTTCCTGATTTTTCACTCTACGTTTTTCCAAATGTATGGCAAAACCTGGCTTTCCTTGGCAGTTATTTCAAATTGTTTGTGGGGCTGATCGTTTTGATTTTCATCACCAACGAATATGCCTACAAAACCATCCGCCAGAATGTGATGAACGGCATGAGCAGGGAAGCGTTCCTTGCCTCGAAAGTGCTGTTCGCCATCCTGCTGAGCCTGGCGGCAACTGTGGTGCTGTTTTTATCGGGACTGACCCTCGGCCTGTCGCACACGGAAGAATTGACCACTGCAATGATTTTTGAGAAGATATCGTTCATCCCTGCCTATTTTCTAGAATTGCTCACTTTTTCAATGATGGCGATGTTTGCAGGCTTCCTGTTTAAGCGGGCAGGGATTGCGATAGTGCTGTTTGGGGTGTACTACTATTTTTTGGAAAACATTCTGGCCTTCTTTCTCCCCGAAAAGCTGGCGGCTTTTTTACCGGTTAATTCCATGTCGAACCTGATTGACGTCCCCAATTCGGCTTTAATGCAAATGTTCGGGGTTAATTTCAGGGAGTACGTTTCGGTTCCCGATGTGTTTATTTGTATTTTCTGGAGCTTTGCTTTCGCGGGGATGACTTACTTGTTGCTGCGAAACCGTGATTGTTAAACCGGCCATCGTGCTGTGCAGCCTGCTAACGGACGGGCGGATAAATGAATGACTAAATGAAACTGATTTTAAAAACAGCAATACTTTTGGGGATGACCGGGCTGTTGTTTTCGTGTGCCACACAGCAGGTGGAACAGGCTAAGCTGCCGGAGAAAGACGGCCGTTACGACAGTGAATTTCCGGTGCGCAGTGTGTCGAAAGAACTGGAGTATTTGTCAACAACGGTGAAAAAACTGGATTGCCTGGTGTTTTACATGACATGGATGCTTCCTCCGGGTGCACCCCTTGGCAGGGAAAGCATTACCGAAACAACCTTGGACAAGTTTGCCACGGGAAACGATGTGACCAACGAATCGGTTTCGGGAACAGCCACTGTCATCTATTACGACGGCAGTCTGGTGGGCATGCTCACCTGTGCACATGTGGTGGATTTCCCTGACACCTTGTTTACGTATTACCCTGACGGCGGACTGCATTCGGTTTCTGTCAAACTGAAACAGCAGAACTTTGTGGCCGGACTTCCCGAAGGAGAAAGCGTTGAAGTGGTTGCCCTCGACAACCGGGCCGACATTGCCCTGCTGGGCAAAAAGCTTACAACCCACAGCCAGGGGCCGGCGGTTCTGACCTATCCCACCGGTAAGTCTGCCGACCTGGAATGGGGAACCCTGGTTTACATCATGGGCTATCCGCTGGGCAAGCTGATGGTTACGCGTGCCATCGTCAGCAAATCCGCGAAGCCCGGAAAAGGAAGTTTTTTAACGGATGCTTTGTTCAACCGGGGGGTCAGTGGCAGCCCGGTGCTTGCTTTGCGTGACGGTTCACCCAATTTTGAATGGGTGGGCATGGCCAGTTCGTCTTCATCGAAAAATATCCGCTATCTGAAACC
>JAJRWG010000123.1 GCA_024276895.1 Bacteroidota bacterium | reverse complement strand
GCCGCCAGGTACATCATTTCCATCCCGGTCATTGCATGTTTCTTTTTAGTCTTTTGTATGATTCTTACCGGCCGGGCACAGGACACGGCCCGCGACATTCCTACTTACCTGCAAGGCACGGTTACCGACAGCCTCAGCGGCGAACCGGTTGCAGGCGTAATGGTCCAGGCTTACGGAAATTCTGTTTTTTCAACGGAAACCAACAGTGCAGGCTTTTACAAGATGCTTGTGGAGGCCGACACCTTCGATGTAACTTTTGTCAAATCCGGATTCCGGTCACAGCACTTGACGAATATCGTCACCCTGACGGGTAACACTACCTTAGCAAACCCCGCGATGCACAGTATCACCTATCCGCCACACAAAATCATTTTGAACCCGGATGTTGCCGACAGCCTGGCACACCTAAACTGGGAAGTACCCTACGCTGATCACGACATTGTTTACGATGACAATGAGGCAGACTCTGCCTTTGCCCTGGAAAAATGGAATGACCAGGTAGCTGTGCGTTTTACCCCTTCCAATTACCCGGTAATTGTCAGAGGCGGACGCATTTTTGTTGTTGAAGGTCCCGATCCGGAAAATGATTATTTCATATCCAGGAGGTTTGTCCTGGGTATTTATGATGACGATGGTATCGACGGAACTCCGGGCACGAAACTCGCTGAGCGTACTTTATATATCGGCCATACCCGTTGGACGGATTTCGATTCGCTGTTCGCCGTAACAATTGAAGAAGGAGATTTTTATCTTGTGTTTAGAAGAGACTGGGGAGACGATTACACGGGCCATTTGGGACTGGACACCGATGAACCTTTGGAAAACAGGACGTATTGGACACATCCGGATTATGGCGACTGGCAATTATCACCCCATCAGGATTTGATGTTGCGCGCCATCGTAAGCAGCCAGGAGCAAACTGCGCAGAAATCCGGACAAGGAAAATCCCAACAAATATTTTCTCCGACCCAAGAGGCATCCAAAAGTGCCCCTGCCCCCAACTACGGCCTGGCCTGGTTGGACAATTTCATTACCGACAGCACCTGGAATCCCGCCGACGGCATGCTGCACCTTATCCCGGGCAACCGGGTCAGCCCGTTTACGGACACAGCCTGGGGTGCCCGCCCCGAGGGATTTTATGCTTACGCGGTAAGAGCGCAATACGAATTCGACACCTCGGAATGGATTTATTCCAATGTTGCTGCACACCTCCTGCAGAATAAAGTTGAAGTCACTGTCGCACTTTGCGACGACAGCATCGCTGAAAACATTGAAGTGACCCTGGTGGGAAAGAATTACCCCTACCACATCCTGGAAGGCGTTGCCACGCCGGACCCTGACACCAATCAGGCGAAAATGGTATTCGACAGTGTGGTCAGCGGCATTTATGACATTACGATTTACAAAATCGGTTACCGGTCAAAATTTGAATTCGATGTCGAAATTTTCAGTGATTACAGCACTTCCGCAGTTTTACAGCAAAGTACTTTCCGTGCCACAAACCTTTACGTGGATTCGCTGACATCGGTTGCCACGTGGGAGCCCGCGTTGATCACCCAACTAGAGCTGGAAACATTTGAAGACACGACCTTCCCCCCGATCGGCTGGCAAAGCATAGCCGGGGAATTTTGGGGCTGGTTCAGAAGCGACAACGCGGCAAGCCCGTACTTTCCAATTCCTCCGGGAGACGGCTTCTATGCCGTAAGCAGTTCAGATATGGCCGGCACATCCCCCGGTGGAACAAACGACTATTTAATCATGCCGATGATGGATCTGCGTCAGAGCGATGATTACGTATTGTACTTCGAACATTTCTACACTGCAGGTTATGGAGAAATAGCAGAGATTAGATTCAGCACCGACAATGGCGCCACATGGGAAATATTTCATTCAATGAGTTTGGTGAATAAATGGACGCCGGTGGCAATTGATTTGTCTCCTATCTCAGGTGCCGGAGGCCTGAAAAAAGTCTGGCTTGCTTTCTTTGCTACCGATCAAGGTGAATGGGCAACGGGCTGGGCGGTTGACAATGTAAGTGTCCATAACGGCCCTGCGCCTGTCCTGGGCTATTACGTTTACCTGAACGATTCGCTGGTTACGGAAACCCCTCCCGAAGTAACCACCTACACTTATGCCGATCTGGTTTTCGGACACCAGTACAAATCTACGGTCAGGGCACGCTACAACTGCGGATTGTCAGACCCCGTTGATTATTACTGGGGGTCTGGCTTTTTGTACTCTCCCCGCACGCTCACCCTTTCTTACCAGGAAAATACTGATGAAGTCAGTTTGTTCTGGTTCCCGCCGGCGAAAGAAACCGTTGGGCCCTTTGGAGACACGGTGCAGGAGGTGCCCCAAGGTTTGCTCAGATTCAATATTTACCAAAACGGGGAATGGATTGCAGATACAACGTACAACGGAGAAGGTACGGACGACACCATCAGCTACTTTGTAGCAGCTGTTGATCCTGCGTGCTACACTTACAGCGTTTCAGCCGTTTACGACCTGGAGCAATTCGGCTACCCGGACAAAGAGGGCGAATCATTCCGCATCAGTTCCGACACGGTTTGTGTTGCATGGGGTTTTGCACTTCCGTTTTTCGAAGACTGGAACGAGGGCAACTTCGATTTCAACGGCTGGCGACCGGAAGGACATGGCTGGACGGTCAGCAACAACCAGGGCAATCCGGCTCCCGCGGCTGAGTTTGATTCTGAAATGCTTTTCATCAAAACGGATTACGTTTCGCTGCTTACGTCCAACCCTTTCAGGAGCGAGCAGCTTACCGAAGGAAAAATATTCCTTGAGTTCAACGTCAGGCTGAACAGCATCAACCCCACCGGTAAAGAACAGCTGCTGGCAGAGATCACAACGGATGCCGGCAAAAACTGGGACTCCATTGCGGGGTTCAGCAATTCGGAAGGAAGTTTTGATTTTGAAGATGGATTCCGCAGGTTCGACATCAGCGATTTTGCTTTCGGCAACATTTTCCATATCCGGTTCAAAGCACGGGGCAAACAGGCTGACGACATCGAAAGCTGGTTTGTGGATAATATCCGCATTTACCGTTACTGCCCCGAACCAACCAACCTCGCGGGTGCTTATTTCTGGGAAGCCGGAAACTGGGGGGCACGGGTAGACTGGCGGGTACCCGACATGATTGATTCCATCACACAATGGATTTTCTGGGATAACGAAACCATCCAGTCGGGTTTCGGCTTTGCCACCAATCAAAACTGGTCTTTGGCTCATCGCTGGGATGCCGGACAATTGAAGGATTGGAATGGTTTGGATTTAACCGGTTATTCAATCACAAAGGTTTCACTTTTTCTGTACGACAGCGGTTTTAACAGCATAGCGATTGCAATCTGGAGCGGTCCCGGAGCCCAGACTTTATTATACAAACAGGTGGTTGAGCAACCCCTGGTTGGCGAATGGACTGAGGTAAAGCTCTACAGGCCCGTTGAGTTTGATGTGAACAAGGAACTATGGATTGGCTACACCGTTTATAAGAGGACCAGTGGTGGCCATCCGGCAGGTTATGATACCGGGCCGGCAGTCGTGGGGTATGGAGACATGTTTTATTACTTTGGCGTTTGGTACAACTCCACAAACCTTGCTGGGTTCAACAGCAACTGGGCAATTCACGCCCTGCTGGAAAGGTACCCGGCAGCAAAGACGAAATCCCGGCCATTTGAGGAAAACAAAAGAGCCTTCTCCGGGTTCAATTTGTACAGGCAACAACCCGGAGTGGATGACGACTATGTTTTGTATGACGTCATTCCCTTGCAGCAGGGACAACTGGCGTACAGTTATTTCGATTATGCTCCTGCGGTCAATGAAAACCAGACCTATTTTTACAAGGTAACCGCCAACTGGGTAAGCCAGACCGATGACTGTGAATCGTATCCGGGACTCACCGTTCAGGGAACCGAAGATTATGTAGCCATTCTGGTAACGGATTTACCGGAAACGGAAACAAGCTCGCTGAAGATGTATCCCAACCCGGCCAGGGACCGGGTCACCATCCGGTCAACGGAGCCGGTGGAAAGGGTCACCGTTTTCAATATTTCAGGGCAAATGGTGCTGGAAAAAGAACCGGAGGACGGCCACATCGTCAAACTGGACCTCTCAGACCGGGAAGCCGGGATTTACCTGGTCAGGATCCGGACAACCGTAGGTGTGGTGGTCAGGCGGCTGATCATTTCCAAATGACTTCTGTTTTGTCTGGAATTACAGGCCTGGATATCAAAATCATTCGTCTGTTAAAATATTCCCAAATAAATTTAATCGCCCCTTATTCAAATTATTCTTTACATTCGCCTTTTAAAAAAACATGAACCATGAAAAAATCCTGGATCATCATCATTGTTATTGTGCTGATCGGCTTCCTTTTATACAGCTCGCTCAAAGGAAGTTACAACGAAATGGTTACCCGCTCCGAGGCGGTTGATGCCCAATGGGCCCAGGTGGAGAATGTGTACCAGCGCCGGGCCGACCTTATCCCCAACCTGGTGAATACCGTGAAAGGCTATGCCTCACACGAAAAGGAGACCCTCGAAGGGGTCGTCGAAGCCAGGGCAAAGGCTACCCAAACCACCATCAATGCAGGAGGACTGACACCCGAAAAACTGGCCGCCTTTCAACAGGCACAGGACGGTTTAAGCTCTGCCCTGTCGCGTTTGATGGTGGTGGTTGAAAAGTACCCCGACCTGAAAGCCAACCAAAACTTTCTGGAATTACAGGCACAACTGGAAGGCACGGAAAATCGCATTGCCGTCGAACGCAAAAAGTTCAACGACATCACCCGCGACTACAACACCCTTATCAAAAGGTTCCCGAAAAACATTCTTGCCGGTATGTTTGGATTTGAAACCAAGCCCTACTTTACTGCCCAGCAAGGTGCCGAAAAAGCGCCTGAAGTGAAGTTTTAACAGCGTTTTTCACCCAAAACCAACAACTATGAGTCCGCATATTCGTAAGTTCTTCAGTAAAGAAGAAAAAGAACAAATCCGCAAAGCCATCCTGAATGCCGAACTCGACACCTCCGGCGAAATCAGGGTACACATCGAAAGCAACTGCAAGGAAGACGTGCTCGACAGGGCGGCTTTCATCTTTAAGAAGCTGGGTATGGAAAAAACAGACCTTCGTAACGGCGTACTTTTTTATCTGGCTGTACACGACCGGAAGTTTGCCATCATCGGTGACCATGGCATCAATGCCGTTGTACCCAAAGATTTCTGGGAAGATATCAAAGCCACAATGGCCGAAAGATTTAAAAAAGGTGAGTATGCCGAAGGGCTGGCCGAAGGCATTGCCGAAACGGGCAAACACCTGAAAAAACATTTCCCCCACCACATCGACGATATTAACGAACTTTCCGACGAAATTTCGTTCGGTAAATAGTAATTGATCCACAATAAAAACAAGCAATCTGTAGTTAAATTACAAATGACCAAACAACTGAAACTTCTTCTTATTTTCCTTGCGCTGCTAACGGCAGGGCCTGTGGAACTTTTGGCCGACATTCCCCCGCGACCCGAGCCGCCAAGGCTGGTTAACGATCTTGCCAACGTACTGAGTCCCAAGCAGGAGAAAGCCCTGGAATACAAACTTCGATATTTTCACGACACTACCTCCAACCAGATTGTCGTCCTCACCGTTAAATCACTGGACGGATACGACCCTGCCTCTTACGCTTACGAAGTAGGCGAAAAATGGAAAGTGGGTCAAAAAGAATTCGACAACGGCATCGTGGTGTTGGTCAAGCCAAAATACGGCAACAACGACAGGGGACGTGCTTTCATCGCCACCGGATACGGTCTGGAGCCCGCCATCCCCGATGCCATCGCCAAACGGGTCGTTGAGAACGAAATGATCCCGCGCTTCAGGGAAAACGATTATTATTCAGGCATCAACAATGCCACTTCGGTACTCATGGCACTGGCTTCCGGTGAGATCTCTGCCGAAGGCTATAACAAAAGTACCGGTTCGTCCCGTATCTTTGCCATCCTGCCCTTCCTCATTATCTTTATCATTTTTATACTGATCAGGGTAAGCAGTGCCCGTTCCTACAGCCTTGGGCGAAAAACATCCTTCTGGACAGCCTTGTGGATCGGAAGCGCCCTGGGCGGAACGCATTCCGGCAGCTGGGGTAATTTCAGCGGCGGCAGCGGCGGCTTTGGCGGCGGTGGCGGTTTCGGCGGTGGCTTCAGTGGCTTCGGCGGCGGCAGCTTCGGCGGTGGCGGAGCCGGCGGAAGCTGGTAGAGTGAAAATTAGTGATTGGAAATTGGAAATTGGAGATTTGGATTTTGAGTTTTGCGCTTTGGATTTTGAGCTTTGTGTACCCGGTCTTGTTTTTCCATCATTTTCCCGTTAATTGCTTTTGATTCGTTGCGATGCTTGCTGTTCGTTAACCGGTCGTCGTGAAGGTCGTTATTTTTTTTATGAAAGGATATTTCATTGAATTTCACGTCGTTTTTCCATCTAATTTGTAATGTTTAAAAATAATTCTGGCGAAAGCGGGTAAAGTTTGGATTTTTAACATATTTTTAGCAGCCATAATTTTCACCGTAAACAACTTCATTTTTGATAATCTTTTCACCATGATCAATAACGGTTTTGTGTTTAAGAAGCCTTTGAGGTACAACGTGTTTCTTAAAAATGGATTGCTCATTTTCTTCTTCTTTATCACCAGCTTTTCGTTTGGGCAAACAGCCGAAGCTGAGGCGCATTTTGCCGTTTGCAAGGCATGTCACACCATTGGCAGCGGTAAATTAGTGGGTCCCGACCTGCAGGGTGTTACCGAAAGAAGGGACGAAGCATGGCTCATCAAGTTTATCCAGAACTCCACAGCAGTTATCCAGTCGGGCGACCCCGTAGCCGTCAAAGTTTTTGAAGAAAACAACCGCATTCCCATGCCGCCCAACAACCTGACGGACGACCAGATCAGAAATCTGTTGCTCTACATCAAGAACGGAGGTAAGCTTGGCGGAGCCGAAAGCGCAACGGAAAAAGCCGCTGCCGATACGGTCGTTCAGACAGCGGCAGAGACCATGCTGGTAGCCGAAAAGAAGCAAAAAGATGCGCAGAACCGCTATCTGGTTTTTATCGTTTTGTCTGTTGTAATCGGTATCAGCCTGTTCGACATGCTGATCTCAAGGATCATCAAGGCACGCTGGATTCACACCATTATTATTTTGATTGCGGTGACGGTCATCGGCGAAATCGTTTTCATCGAATCGGCTGCCCTTGGCCGCCAGCAGTATTACCAGCCCGAGCAACCCATTTGGTTTTCGCATAAGGTGCACGCAGGACAGAACGAAATTGACTGCAAATATTGCCATTTCACTGTTGATGAAAGCCTGCATGCCGGCATACCGCCCGTTAACGTTTGTATGAACTGCCACCGGCTGGTCAAACAAGGTAAGCAAACCGGAACAAAAGAAATTGAAAAAATATACCTTGCCCTGGAGCAAAACAAACCCATCGAATGGATTAAGGTCCACAATCTGCCCGACCATGTTTATTTCAACCATGCCCAACACGTTAAGGTGGGCAAAGTGGATTGCCGCGACTGCCACGGAGAGGTGGAGAAAATGGATGAGATCATCCAGGTGGAAGACCTGAGCATGGGATGGTGCATCGAGTGTCACCGCAGCAGGGAAATACAATTTGCCTCCAACAAATTCTATGAGCAGTACACCAGGCTGCATGAAGAAATAAGCAGTGGTAAGGCCAGCAGGGTCACCGTTCAGATGATTGGCGGTGACGAATGCCAAAAATGTCATTACTAAACAATTAACCGAAATAAATTAACATTCCATATATCAACAGACCATGGAAAAAAAATACTGGCAAAGTCTTGAATCTTACCGGGAAATGCAAAAAGAGCAGTTATCCGGAAGCACAGAGCCCATAGCTGAGTTTTCAATTGAAGGATTGGACGAATCGGAGATCAAGGGTAAATCGAGCCGCAGGGATTTCCTGAAAATGCTGGGCTTTTCAGTCAGCGCCGTTGCACTGGCATCCAGTTGTCAAACTCCCATCAGAAAAGCCATCCCGTTGCTTAACCAGCCCGAGGATCTGATTCCGGGCGTCCCGAATTTCTACGCATCCACTTTCTTCGACGGAACCGATTACTGTAGCATACTGGTTAAAACCAGGGAAAACAGACCTATAAAAATTGAAGGTAACGAACTTTCGCCCCTGACCAAAAGGGGAACCATTGCCCGGGTGCAGGCATCGGTACTGAATCTGTATGACGATGCACGTCTGCGTAATCCATACAAAAATGGCAATGAAGCTGAATGGGAGACCATCGACAAGGAGATCATCCAGCAACTGGGCGGAATGGCACAGGAAGGAAAACAGGTTGTCCTGCTGACTTCAACCATCATCAGCCCCACAACCAGGAAACTCATTTCCCGGTTTCAGGAAGTTTATCCCAACGTGAGCTGGGTCACCTACGATGAGGTCAGTGCCTCGGCCATCAGAAAAGCAAACAGCCTGAACTTCAACCGCGACATTATTCCGTTCTATCGCTTCGACAAGGCAAAGATCATTGTTGGTTTCAACGCCGATTTTCTTGGCAACTGGCTGCTTCCGGTTACATTCTCCAAACAATTCTCGTCGGGACGTAAGCTGTTTAAGGGCGACCATGAAATGTCGCGTTTGTACATGTTTGAGTCAGCCATGTCGCTCACCGGCTCCAATGCCGATTACCGGACGGCCATCAAGCCTTCGGAGGAGGAACTGTTGCTGATGAGCCTGTACAACGAAATTGCAAAAGCAATGGGAGAATCCCCTACTTATGAGGTGCCAAAACATGGCTTCGACATTGGAAAGGCTGCCAAAGACCTGCTCAACAATCAGGGTAGTTCGCTGGTGGTCTCGGGAAGTAACAGCACCAATACTCAGTTGATTGTCAATGCCATCAACCAACTGCTGGGCAATTATGGAAACACCATCGACCTGAACCGGCCTGTATTTCTGAAACAGGGTGATGAGGAACGCATGCAAAAGCTGGTAGCCGACATGAACGGGGACCAAATTGACGGATTGTTGATGTACAACGTGAACCCCGCCTACAATTATCCTGATGCTGCCGCATTCACAAACGGACTTGAAAAAGTGAGCCTCAAAGTTTCGTTTGCAGAAACAATGGATGAAACCGCCCTGCTTTGTGATTATGTATGCACGGCGAGCAATTACCTGGAATCGTGGGATGACGCTGAAGCGGTGAAGGGATACCTGAGCATAACCCAGCCTGCCCTCAGGCCAATCTTCAACACCCGCCAGTTCCAGGACTCATTGTTGAAGTGGAGCGGATCGAAACAAAAATATTCATCTTACCTTGAAGACAACTGGAAAGAGCTGCTCGCCGCCAATGCGGAAACGGGTAACCTTAACAAACGGTGGGCAAGAATCAAGCAGGACGGCATTTACAATATCGGGATCGAAGAAAATGAGCCACCGGCTTTTATTTCTAAGGGTTTAAAAACACCGGCAGCCAATCGTCCGGGCCTAGAATTGGTCCTTTATGAAAAGATTTCCATCGGTTCCGGAAAATACACCAACAACCCCTGGCTGCTGGAAATGCCCGACCCCATTACCACAGCCACCTGGGACAATTACGCCTGCATCTCACCCAGGTTTGCAGCGGAACATGATCTCCACCACGAAGATGTTGTGAAGATCAATGGCCAACTGGAGCTTCCGGTGCTTGTTCAACCCGGACAGGCATACGGAACCGTTTGTATTGCCCTGGGTTACGGACGCACGGCAGCAGGCAAAGCCGGCAACAATATCGGTAAAAATGTTTTTGGGCTCATGAATGTAAAAAACAGTCAGTTTCAGCTTTCGGGTCAGGAGATAAGCATTGAAAAGGTTGGCGGAAAAACCTATCCGTTGGCACTTACACAAATGCACCACACCATGGAAGGCAGGCCCATTGCGCGCGAAACCACCCTTAAAGATTACATCAAAAACCCATCTTCGGGAAATGAAAAAGAACGTTTCAACGAAGAAAACAACAGTACCCTTTACCAGAAAGTAAACTATGATGGTATCCAATGGGGAATGACCATCGACCTGACAAGTTGTACGGGTTGCGCAAACTGTGTCATTGCCTGCCAGGCTGAAAACAATGTGGTAGTCATCGGAAAGGAACAGGTCAGGAACCGCCGCATCATGCACTGGATGCGCATCGACAGGTATTATTCGGAAGACTTTGAAAATCCGGAAGTATTTCACATGCCGACCTTGTGCCAGCATTGCGACAATGCACCCTGTGAGAATGTTTGTCCGGTTGCTGCGGTCACTCACAGTACAGAGGGACTGAACCAAACGGCATACAACCGCTGCATCGGAACCCGTTACTGTATCAACAACTGCCCTTACAAGGTAAGGCGTTTTAACTGGTTTTCCTATGTGAACAACGATGAGTTCGATTACAACCTGAACAGCGATCTGGGCAAGTTAGTCCTCAACCCCGACGTGATTGTGCGGCAGAGGGGTGTGGTCGAAAAATGCACTTTGTGTGTGCAACGCCTCCAGGAAAAGAAACTGACGGCCAAAGCGGAAAACCGTCCGTTGCGTGATAATGAAGTGATTGTTGCCTGTCAGCAATCCTGCCCCACCGATGCCATCAGCTTTGGCAACCTGAAGAACAAGAACAGTGAAGTGAGCCAGCAGCAGCAAGAAGAGCGTTCGTATCACTTACTGGGACACCTGCACACCTTACCGTCAACAACTTACCTGACAAAAGTCAGGAACAAGGAATCTTAATAATCAATTGACAAGGATAAAAATCAGCAACGATGTACAATACCAGAGTCAGAGGAATATTAATTAAAGGCAACAAAAGCTTCAGTGATGTCAGTAGGGACATCATCAAGCCCATGGACGACAAAACACCTCTGTGGTGGAAAATATCTGCTCTTTTCTCCATGGCAGCCTTAATTTGGGGTGTTTGGGGTTTTTACAACACCATATCAACAGGCATCGGCACCTGGGGCCTCAACAACAATGTGGCCTGGGGATGGGCCATCATCAATTTTGTGTGGTGGATTGGTATCGGCCATGCAGGGACCGCTTTTTCTATTTTCCTGCTCATGGTCAGGCAAAAATGGCGGACATCCATTAACAGGGCTGCCGAAGCCATGACTATTTTTGCCGTGATGGCAGCCGGCATGTTCCCCATGATCCACATGGGGCGTATCTGGAACGGCTTCTTTATCGTTCCTTACTGGAATACGCGCGGCCCGCTTTGGTACAACTTTAACTCGCCCCTGTTCTGGGATGTGGTGGCCATCAGCACCTATTTTATGGCATCATTCGTATTTTGGTACATCGGCATGATCCCTGACTTTGCCACCATCCGTGAGCGGACAACCTCAGCCATTAAAAAGAAAATTTACGGCGCATTAAGCTTTGGCTGGATCGGTAATGCCAGGGGCTGGTTGCGTTTTGAAACGGCTGCCCTTTTGCTTGGCGGTATGGCTGCACCCCTCGTTGTTTCGGTACACTCCATCGTGTCCATGGACTTTTCGGTTTCGGTAGTTCCCGGCTGGCACACCACCATTTTCCCGCCTTATTTTGTTGTGGGCGCTATCTTCTAGGGATTTGGCATGGTACTCACCCTGATGATCATCATGCGAAAATTATACAAATTCCAGGATTACGTTACCAACGGCCACCTCGACGCCATCACCCGAATACTGACATTCATGTCTTTGATCATGGGCACGGCCTACCTGACGGAATTATTCATGGCCTGGTATTCAGGTTCGGAATATGAGCTGTTTACCTTCATGAAAAACAGGGTGACCGGTGATTATAAAATTGCTTACTGGATCATGCTCACATGCAACGGGATGATTCCGCAATTGTTTTGGTTCAAGGCCATCCGCAAAAACATTACCATTGTCTTTTTCATGTCCCTTTCCATTAACGTGGGCATGTGGTTCGAGCGTTACGTCATTGTCGTAACTTCACTTTCCAAAGACTTTCTGCCTGCAACCTGGGCTACTTACCAGCCAACTGTGACTGAGGTTGCCGTTTTTGTCGGCACAATCGGCATGTTTGTTATGGGTGTGCTCATGTTCTTCCGTATGGTACCAACCATTGCCATTAGTGAGGTAAAAGGGGTGTTAAAAGAAACTTCAACTTTAAAATCGTTTACCGATGAAAACTAACATTATAGGTGTTTACGAGGATGAAAATGTACTGCTTGATGCCATCGACAGGCTTCAGGCAGAAGGCGTAACCATTAGCGATGTTTTTTCGCCTATCCCGCTGCATAGGGTATGGGAAAAACTGAACCTGACGACCAGGATACCGCTGGCCACGTTTATTTATGGCACTGTTGGTGCGATAGCTACTTTTATTTTTCTGTTCTGGACATCAGTGGTTAATTACCCGTTGAAATTTGGAGGCAAACCGCTGAACACGCTTTCTTTTATCATCATCATGTTCGTCTTAACAATAGCCATTGGTACAATCTTTACTTTTCTGACGTACTTTTTAAGGGAAAAGATGTATCCCGGCAAGAAAGTTGAACTGGCTGTTCCAAGGACAACCGATGACCAGTTTACCATTGTCATCGAAAGGCCACTGAGTATGAGCCTGGAAGAAGAGAAAAAGATCAACGCCCTTTTAAAAGAAACCGGTGCTGTTGAGATTATAGAAACGAATGATTAAAACCATTTTAAACCTGTACAAAATGAAATATTCGCGACTGCTTGTTTTTTTCCTGACCGCCCTGCTGCTGATGGGATGTAAAAAAGACAAGAATAATCCGGGCTATAATTATATGGGCAAATACGACATGTATTACACCAAGTTTTACAAAGCCTATTCGCCTAATCCGGTTTTTAGCAACAAAATGACGAACCAGCTACCGGCCGAGGGTGCCGTCCCAAGGGGGAAGATGCCCTTTCCATACAAAGGCGCAACAGTTGCCGACCGGGCACAAAACCAGGCCCTTGCCGGGATTGAACTGCTTAACCCTGTGCCCGCAGATGAGCAGGCCGTTCAGGAAGGAAAAATACAATTCGGGATATTCTGCAGCGACTGTCATGGCACCGGGGGCAAAGGAGACGGACATCTTTACACAAGCAAGCTGTTTCCGGCAAAACCGACTTCGCTGGTGGATGCCTACGTACAGAACAAACCCGACGGGGAAATCTATTACGTGATCACTATGGGTTCCATTTCGGGTCTGATGGGACCGCATGGAAGCCAGATCACTCCCGAAAACAGGTGGAAGATCATTCATTATCTAAGGCATCTTGCTAAATAGGATTGTAGTTTAACATCAAAAAAATATATCTCATGGATAATAAATTACAGGTCGGCGCAAAATTCAACATAGCCATGATCGTCCTGATCGTGGTGGGACTGGTAACGGTTATTGCCGGTTTTATGACAGGCGAAGCCACGCGCACATGGGCCAATTTGTTGCTCAATAACTATTATTTCCTGGCCATTGCCATTGGCGGCACTTTTTGGCTGGCCATTCAGGCCATTACCCAGTCAGGATGGTCGTCAGCCTTCGTCAGGGTACCGCAAGCCTTCAGCATCTACATCATTGTCTCCTTTTTTCTGTTTATGATCCTGTTTCTGGGCCTTCACGACCTGTACCACTGGACGCACAAAGAAGTTGTTATGGAAGACCCGATACTTCTGCACAAGGAACCCTACCTGAACATCCCTTTCTTCACCATACGTTATGTTTTGTTTTTTGCCCTGTGGATTTACCTGACCCAACGCATCAGGAAGCTTTCGCTGAAAGAAGATGAACTGGGCGGCACGAAGTTTTTTGAGAAAATTGAATTTACTTCCAAGGTTTATATTTTCGTCCTGGCCATTACCTTTTCATTGTTTTCCTTCGACTGGCTGATGTCACTTGACCCACACTGGTACAGTACCATTTATGCCATCAAGAAATTTATCATGGCCTTTTATCACGGCACCTCCATCATCATTGCGATCCTCATCATCCTGAATAAGATGGGCCATTTTCCCATGCTCAACAAGATGCACATGGCCGATTTCAGCCGCTGGCTTTTAGTGCTGAGTATGATCTGGGGCTATATGTGGCTTTCGCAGTACCTGCTCATCTGGTACGCCAACATTCCCGAAGAAACCGTGTACTATGTACCCAGGACCATGGGCGAGTACAAGAATTATTTTTATTCGGAACTGATCATCAACTGGCTGTTCCCCTTCCTGTACCTGATGTGGAACAGGGTCGGGAAAAACAAAAATGCCATGCTGTTTTTGGTCCTTGTGCTGATGGTCGGTCAATGGGTTGAACTTTATATGTCCATCATGCCGAACACCATTGAATCACACTCCATCACTTATATTGAGGTGGGTACTTTTATTGGTTTTACAGGAATCTTTACACTGGTGGTTTTCTGGTCACTTTCAAGGGTGCCACTGATAGCCAGGAATCATCCTTACCTGGAAGAAAGCATCAACCACGGACACTGACGGCCGTGAGAACTTATTGATTTTTCAGGCAAAAAAAACTCCCGTTTTGAACAGCGGGAGTTTTTTTATTCCCCCTGTCAACCCTGAATTCCATTGTGAAACTTTTGTATGGTCGCCGCTTTGCAAAAGTCTCACTACCTTTGTAAGCATTCCAACCCCCGAAAATTACCGGCACAAGTGAAATCAGCAACCCGCTTCTACCAGATATTGCAGGCACTCAGTCTTGACGTTGTTGCCGGGTCGGTGGCGGTGGGCGCTTTTGCAACACGATTACTTGCCGTGAACCCCCAAACCGTCTGGTGGATTGTCCTTCCGCTTGCCGTTTGGTCGTTTTACACCCTTGATCATTTGATTGACGGCTTTAAATCGAAGGGCGAAACCGGGATTTACAGGCACCGCTTTCACTACAAAAACAGGAAGACTCTGGTCGTGTTGATGCTTATTTCCGGAACTGCCGCCACCTTGCTGGGTGTGCTGTTTCTCGACAAGTACATCGTTGCAGCAGGCTTTGGCACAGGGCTGCTGGCAGCTGCCTATTTTTCGGTTTTGTATTTTGGCGGGCGGGCACGCCGGCTTTTGCTCCCCAAGGAGTTTGTTATTGCCCTGGTTTACGTTACCGGTATCTGGCTGGCACCGCTGGTCTGGTACGGGCAGCTTCCCGATACGGGAGTCCTGCTTGTTATGTTGATTTTGTTTCTGTTAGCCTGGGCCGAAGGGATTATGGCCTCCTGGTTCGACTGCGAAAAGGATACGAAAGCCGGCCATGGCAGCTTCACTGTCCGTTTCGGTTTAAAAAGCACGAAACACTTTTTGTTTGGCTTGTACGTTTTTGTGTTTTTTATGCTTGGCTATTTGGCTTTCGCACTCACCGGCAAGCTTCAGTTTGTTGCCCTGCTGATACTGGCTTTGATGAACCTGGTGCTGCTCTTTACCATTTCTTTTCCCTCCTGGTTTGCCAAAAACGACCGGTACCGCATTGCCGGCGAAGCCGTTTTTTTACTGCCCGCGCTTGTTGCTTTCTTTTGAGCTTCCCCCTAACCCGTTGAGTGTCTTTGCCTTCAGCGGATTGAAAAGCAAGCCCGCTCCCATCGATTTGCGAAGACCGGGCAGCGGTCTTCAAACAAGTCACAATCTTATTATTTTTGCCGGAAATATTTTCAGCATGCAGATAGAAAACGGAAAAACCGCCAAACTCATTTACCGTCTGACCACGGTCAAAGACGACAAACTCATCGAAGAAGTTACCGAAGAAAAACCGGCTGCTTTCCAGTTCGGAAAGGGGCTTTTGTTACCCGTGTTCGAAGAAAACCTACAGGGTCTGAAGGCGGAAGAGGGTTTTGATTTCACACTGAAAGCCGAGGATGCCTACGGCCCGGTTGACCCCTATGCCATTTTCGACATTCCCAAAGACACTTTTGAGGTGGACGGCAAGCTTGATGAAAAAATGCTTCAGGTCGGCAACCGCATTCCCATGACCGACAACCAGGGCAACAAGCACCTGGGAAAAATCATCAAGGTACTGGATGATGCGGTCACCATGGATTTCAACCATCCGCTGGCGGGAAAAGACCTGCGGTTCAGAGGAAAGGTTCTTGAAGTGGTGAGCTGAACGAGCCTCCCTTACTCGTCAAGGGGCACCAGCCGGTCGTCGTAAGCAGGAAAAAACGATTGCTCGTAAGGGTCGTAGCGCCAGTAGGTTGCCGAACGGTCTCCGGCAGGCAGGGCTTTGTCAAGGTAGTGGTTGAGCAAAAAATCGTAAGTGTAGCTGGCGTAGGTTCTGCCAAGGGTGTAGGCTCCCTCGTACAGGTCTTTGATTTTCAGCGAGTCGATATTGTAAACATAATTGATATTTCCCGAAAAAATATCGTATGTGAACTGTCCTTCCATGTCATCGGTCACCACCCCTGTGGCAAAATAAACATTGGGTTCCGCAGTGGTTTCGTCCACCCTGGTGATCTCAATCCAGGCATTCACGTACACTGCATTCAGGTCCTGGTCGTGGTAGTAGTGGGCATCGTAAATGAGTTCTTCGTCACGGTGGGTGTAGATGCTTTCTTCCAGTTCAAGTTGGGCAACATTGACCACAAAGGCATTGGTATCCTTCTCCATAAATTCAACCATCCCGTTTTCCTCAAATACCGTAAAGCCAAATGCCGAGAGTTCTTTTTCGAAGCCCAGGGAAAAATTTGCCAGGAAAAGCGAATCGTTAATATCCTTCAGGTACAAGGAGTTGGCCAGCAGGACGGAATCAGATTGCGTTTTGTCGGTGATGTTCAGCGAGTCAAGAATAAATGTCTTTTGGTTTGTCTTGAAAATAAAATCCGGAAACAGCACCACCACCGAGCGGCTGCGATTATTTTCCACAAAAGCTTTTGCCAGCTTACGCTCAGGGTTGCACGAAAACAACAGGCCTGTCAGGCAGGCACTTGCAGAAAGAATAAGAAGTTGTCGTATTATTTTTGTCATTCAGGTAACAAAAGTAGCAAATCCTTTCGGAAAACCGGCCAAGTGAATTACTCTTTCAAGACCTGCGTAACCCCCGATTTGCTCACAATCCAGACTGCCCCTTTTTTGTCTTTGAAGATATCCAGCACACGATTGTCTGCCAGTCCTGAGTCTGTTGTAAAGTGTTTCCATTGCCCGTTGCTGTGGCGGTAAGCCCCGCTTCGTTCCGTACCCACCCAGACCCGTCCGGGGGCTTCCACAAAAATCACACTTACTCTCCAGCGTTCAGATTGTTCGAGCAGCCGCTCCCATTTACTTCCGCCAAAGCGGTAAAAGCCGTGCTCGCCGGCCAGCCAGAACTGACCGTAAGGCCCTTTTTTGAAGGCCGTAAAGCGGTGTTCATCCAGACCGTCTTTTTTACCAAACCTGTACCAGGCCTTGCCGTCGTACGCAGCCACCCCGTCCTGTGAAAACGCCATCACCCCGTCTTCGTATGTCGAAAGCACCTGAACTGTTGCTTTCATTTTATAGTCCTTGCCGGTAAAAGCGTGCCACTTGCCCCCTTCAAACATGGACAGGCCGGCAAAGTTCAGGTTATTGGCCGTAAATGCCCAAATCCGGTTTTTGTTGTCGTGCTGCAAACGGTAAACCCTGCTACCGGGCAAGCCGTCCTTTTTTTTGTAGGTGATCCAGGCTTCTTTGTCCTGGCGGGCGACGCCGTTGTCCAACGCCACCCAGATTTCTCCATTCATATCTTCCATCATAAACTGGACTTTCTCACTTTTCAGTTCGTCCTCCTTGTATTCTTTCCAGTGCTTCCCGTCAAATTCAAAAGCACCTTCCAGCGAGCCCGCCCAGACGTCTCCCTCACAATCCTGAAACAAGGCAGTGAAATATTCGGTGGGATAGCCTGAGGTAACTGCCACGGTTCCTCCAATCTGATCGTTAAAGTCGATCCAGCGCTCTCCAGTGTACAGTTGAAGCATGCCATTGGTCAGGGTGAGGCTGAGTTGAACAGAGGCATTGATGAGCTGCAGATATTCCGAAGCGATCCAGATACGTCCCTGGCGGTCTTCCATGATCCTGGCAGGGCGAAAGTCATCATCTTCATCTGTCTCAAAATAGCTCCAGTAATTGTTCTTATAAATAAAAAGGCCGGTGGAACTTCCTACCCAAAGTCTTCTTTTGCTGTCTTCAAAGATTATTTTTACTTTACCGATGGCCACAGCTTTGCCCGGTTCCTCCACCTGGATATTTTTGACCGGATACCACTTTTGTCCGCTGAAAGCACTCAGCCCGTTTGAAGTGCCGAACCAGACCACACCCCTCGAATCCACCAGCGTGACGGTGATCTCGGAAGAAGTCAGTCCGCTTTTTTTGTTGTAAGCAATAAGACGTTCTTGTGCTGTAGCAGGAAAGATGCAGGCACAGCAAAGCAGTAGAATAAGGCTGATTCTCATCGGTTGCGTCCTTGTTTACAGATTATTCAGGGCTTAAAGATACGCGATTTCTGAAAATAATCACTGATCCGGATAAGGTATGTTTTGTGTATTGCTCCCGGGAAACTGGTAAACCCTGAGGCCGAATTCGGGGATCACGGCAAGAATGTGATCGAAAATATCAGCCTGAATATCTTCGTATTTAGCCCACTCGGTGGTTTTGGTGAACACATAAACCTGTATGGGTAAGCCCTTCTCGGAAGGCTGCAGGTGACGTACCAGAAAGGTCATGTCGTCACGAATGTCGGGCCGTTTGTGCAGGTAAGCTTTCAGGTAGGCTCTGAAGACACCGATGTTGGTCTGACGGCGGCCATTGACAAGAACGGAAGGGTCTATTTTGTTTTTTTCGTTGTATTCCCTGACCATTTTTTCGGTTTCCTCGATGTAGGAAGTCAAAACGTGAATTTTTTTAAACCGTTCCAGCATCTCGGGAGAACAAAAACGGACACTTTCCATATCGATATTGATGGCACGGCTGATGCGCCGCCCGCCCGAATCTTCCATGCCCCGCCAGTTCTGAAACGAGTCGGAGATCAGGCTGTAAGTGGGCAGTGTGACGATGGTTTTGTCCCAGTTCTGGACCTTCACCGTGGTCAGGTTGATTTCCAGCACCGTGCCGTCAGCACCGTATTTGGGCATGGTAATCCAATCGCCGATGGAGAGCATTTTGTTGAAAATCAACTGCAATCCGCCAACGAAGCCAAGAATCGGATCCTTGAATATCAGCATGATGACTGCCGAAAGCGTGCCCAGGCTGATGACCAGTGATGATAAGTTCCGGTCGAACAACACCCCGATGACGACCATCCCCGCAATCATGTAAATGATGATCTTCAGTATCTGGATCAGTCCCTTGATCGGATGATCTTTGGCAAAGTCGAACCGGTTGTAGTAATCGTTAACGGTTGACAAAGCACTGTCGATTATCAGGGCTACATTGAAAATAAAAAATACCTCCAGTACACTTTTGACAAAGCCGGACACAAGTTCCTGTGTAAGTAAGGCATCGTCAATAAAATAATAAATGATCAGCGCCGGAATAAGGTATGAGATCTTGCGGAAGAATTTGTGCCGGATCAGCAGGTCATCAAACTGGTTTTTTGTCCGCCGGAAAAAAGGAATGAGGATGCGAAGCATGGCCTTCCAACTGATCACATAGGCCAGGTAAGCCACAACAACCAAAAGTACCAGTGTGATAAGTTCACCGGTAATACTGGCCATTCCCTGCGTAAGGCCTGCGGCCTTCAGCCACTCAACCATTAAACCAGACAATTGACTTACGTATTGCTCCATATTCTTTTTCTAATCCGGCAGTTGCCCCCTTTACATCCTAAAAGTATCACTCAAAAAAAGCGTAAAATGCATGCAGCCTGAAAATGTTTTTGAGAAATTTTCCATGCCCGCAAAAGGGCTTAACGCCTGTTGATGGCCTCCATATATTTTTCGTGAATGTGATTGAGCTTTTTCTCATCTGCATCAGCATCGTAAATACGGACCAGGTCCATGATCCCTTTTTCGTAGTAAACGCTGGTAAGCGCCGCATCAAAGTTGTTGTCCTCCATATTGTACTTGATTTCCATGGTCATCTTTTCAAAGTCGTCCCAGTCAAGCAGCAAGGGGATCTGAAGGTAGTAAGTGTTTTTGTTATCCATGTCATGAAAAAGCCTTGGTGCAATTTTTACCACTTTGAAGAATTTCCTGATCTTGATAATGCTGGGATAGGGTGAAATTTTCCGTTTCTTCTTGAAGGCAAAACCGGCTTCTGTAAGCTTTGCGATGACCTGTCCCGCTTTCAGGTAAGACAGCCCGCGGAGACGGACAACTTCAACCAGGCCGTTTTGGTACTGAATGGTTCCGGGTGTGCCGGAAAAAGTAAAACCTATTGATTTATTGATATCCTGAACGGTCCTTACAATAAACTCGTCGCTAAATTTTCCGGTGGTGATGGCGAACAGCGATTCGGGTTCCAATGAATCGGGCACGGTAAGTCCGTGGTAACCCGGGAAGGGTTGCAGCGACTCCATCACCAAAGCATTGCAGTTCATTTCGTTTTCGACCGAAGCAAGGGTTTCTTTTTTGGTAATCGTACCAACGGTTTGAATGTTATTCTGACTCATCTCTTACTGTTTTTAATGCGCAATTTGTGAGGCTAAGATACGAAAAATTCCGTGTCCGTTTCAGGACTTTGTCAATAAAATAAACAATTCCCGTCCACTGCGGGGCTTGATGGAATTGTAGGCAAGACTAAAGGCTTTAAACTCAAAATATTTGGAAAAGACCGCTTCGTACTCTGACGGTGTCCCGCCGAAGGGCGGGCCTTCAAAACCGAAAGGCTCGCTGAACAAAAGCCCGGCAAGCCTGCCTCCTTTGACGAGCAGATTGTAAACCCTTGCAGCGTATTCCATTCTCCTTTCGGGCCGCAGGGAGCTGAAGAAAGTTTGTTCGATCACCAGGTCGTACTGGCCCCGGTGGGTAAAAAAGTCTTCCCTGAGTATGTTTGCATCGGGAAACTGCGGACAGCGCGATTTGAAGTTACGGATGCTCTCTTCTGCAAAATCAAGCAGGAAAGTGTTGTGAAAGCCGTTGTCGTACAAATACTCTACCTCCCAGGCGTTTCCGGCACCAGGCACCAGGATGCGCAGTGACTTGTCGGTCAACTGGTCAAAGTAGGCCTTCATGGGTGGCGAAATGCAGCCGATGTCCCAGCCGGTTTGCTGCGCCAGGTAGCGGTTGTTCCAGTATTCTTCTGAGAGCTCCTTCACCTTGTTTTTTTAAGTTTAAACGCTGTCGTTACTTATTCTTCGTCGGCAAACATGGGGTCCCAGGGCGGCAGAAGGGTAGCTTCTTTGTCAAGGACCTTCAGGGTTTCTGCATCCAGGTATTTTTGTTCACCACCAGCCGGAACATGTATTCGTCGAACCAGGCGTCGGTCATGGTCAGAAACCCTTTGTCGCCCTTGTCGGCCCCCCAACTGTTTTCCAGTTGCCATTTGTCGGTACTGCCGTCGGGCAGGATATTTACGCCCACCAAGGCCATCCCGTGTGTTGAACCACTGTCGAAGGTACGGATGCGGTCTTTTTTGTTCATCCCAAAACCTACCCCAAAAAGCTCATCGTAATTATAATTATTCACGTCAAGCGTACCGTTCTTGATGTTTAGTTGCTTGCCCACGTCGCAGGAAAAATACATGGCTTCGCCGGCAAGAATGGAAGTTTTTGCAAATTCCTTGATCTTATCCACCGGCAGGTTGAGGTATTTCCAGTTGGCGCCTTCCACCAGGTTGCGATCGAATTTCACTTCGTACACCTGGTAATACTTCCGGGTGGGATCGTCCATCAGCATGACGTAGTCGTTGAGATCGATGCCGATAATTTCATCGTAAAACTGCCTGGGGGTGAAGGTGGCCGGCTCGCTCAGCTTGCCGTCCCTGTCTTTGTATTGCCAGGTAAACTGCTGTGGCGGTTCGCCAAGGCTCAGCACGAGGATGCGGTAAATTTCGGCCAGCATACTTGTCTTTTTCTCAAGCTTGGCTTCTTCACTCATTCTTGAAAGCGCAACCGTCCTGATCTCCAGCCCCATTTCACGCAGTTTCCTGCGCAGCAGCCGCGACATGGTGGCGGTGTTCTCACTTTGGTAAGTGTCGGGCATGGCAGCGGCAGGAACCAGGCCGTATTTGTTGACAACTCCTGAAAAAGTGGTCCACTGGCCACCGTCACCGATGGGATTCCTGAATAACCATTCTACCTCACGATCTTCCAAAGGCTTGTTGGCTGTGGCCTTGCAGGCTTCAAGGAACAGGTTGGCTTTTTCCAGCTGGTCCCAGAAAAAATTGTAGGTCTGCGAAAACTCAAACTCGTTGAGGGCATACTTTTCACGAACCAATGGCCGCAAGGTGTTTAGGCCGGTGTACAACCAGCAACGGCCTGACTTTTTCTGATTGGTGATGCCCTTCACCTCCACCTGGTTGGTAAAGAGGTGGTTGACTTTTCCGTCATTTTCGCGGCTCACGGCCAGATTTTTAATGTCGTTGTGGCTGACGGCATTCATCAGGGCCGTGTTCTCAGGACTTTTCGCAAAGCTTTCCCGGAGTTGGTTAATGGTTTGAGTGTCCAGGCTACCTTTGCTTTGTTGGGCGGTCAACAGCCCTGCAAACAGCACAACTGCGCTGAACGTTGCTAAAATTTTCTTCATGGGTATAAAATCTGTTTTTAAAATTTTTCTTCCCCTAACTTTTCTCGTCGCTTTCCAAAAGCTGTCAGTTGCAAGTACGCAGATATCCATTGTGGGTTTTCGGACAGTTCACTGAAAATCTTCGCCGTTTTCAATTTTCGTTTTCAATTCGTTGCATTTTTCTTCGGTGGACACCAAAATGTGCCGTGCGCGTGCTTTTGTCATTTTTGTCTTTTAATATTTAGATAAATTAACGCGTGCAAACTTACGAAAATCAAGTCGTCAGACCACTGAAGGATAATTTCTCAAAGCAGAAAAAGCTAACAAAAGTGGTCAGACGACTTTTCTGCAAAAACCCACCCCTGAGCCCCTCCTTGGAAGCAATGGCACTAACATAAATAAATAATGTTATCTTTGCAGAAAAATAACCATATCAAAGATAAATAAAATGGAAAACAACAGATCATTAGCCGTTAGTGCAATGTTAAATCAAGAATTAAAAAGAGGGGTAATGC